>CAZVLI010000841.1:0-2248 GCA_964627965.1 uncultured Rhodospirillales bacterium | reverse complement strand
TGTGGAACAACGGCGAGTTGATGCAGGACTTCAACACCGACGACATGGCGCACAAGCTGCCGAAGCTGATCTCGTGGCTGAGCTCGATCCACGCGCTGGAGCCGGGCGACCTGGTCGCCACCGGCACCAACCATCGCGGCCTGCATCCGTTCATGGATGGCGACAAGATCGAGCTGGAAGTCGAGGGGCTGGGCCGCCTGCACGTCAGCGTGCGCGACGACCTGAAGCGCGAGTGGAAGCGCGAAACCCGCCTGCAACGCAAGGAGCAGGGGCACGACACGCCAACGCCGCAGGTCGGCGGAAAGTACGCGGACTAGATCCGGAATCGAAGCCGGGGTCCGCCGATGCGGACCCCGGACGATGCTGATGTCGCGCGGTCAGCCGATCAGGATGTCGGCGCCGTCGTCAACCGGCATGCCGTAGTCATTGGCGCCATTGACCTGCACGAAGTCCCAGCCTTCGCCGCCCTCCAGGAAATCCGAGCCGTCGCCGTTATTGACGATCAGCAGGTCGTTGCCGTCCTGGCCGAGCACGACATCGTTGCCACGGTTGCCGAGCAACACGTCGTTGCCGGCGCCGCCATCGGCCGTGTTCGAGCCGTTGACCTGAACGAAGTCGAAGCCCTCGCCGCCTTCGCGCAGCACGTCGACGCCATCGCCGCCGATCAGCAGGTCGTTGCCCTCGCCGCCGTCGAGGTCGCGGCTGGCGACACCATTGAGGCCGACCGAACCGATAATCACATCGCTACCGCCCTGCCCGTTGACGTCGAGGGAGCGGTCGAAATCGAATGCATTGGTCATGGTCTTAAGTTCCTTTTGAAAAAATCATCTCACTTCAACGCCTTACCAAGTGGGGTCGGCATGGTTAACCAGAAGTGACCGCGCTCACGCCGCCGGCGAAAAGCGCCGTCCCGGCGAAAAAAGATGCCCGGGACAAGCCCGGGCATCGGCGTTCTCGGGGTGGTGACGGCGGTCAGGCCGGGCGGAATACCGGCAGGGCCTGACCGCCTTCCGTCTCGCGAAAGGCGACTTGCACCGCCTGGCCGATGCCTAGCGCATCGAAGTCGGCTTCGACGATGTTGGTCAGCATGGTCACGCCTTCATCCAGAGTGACGTAGGCGATGGCATACGGAATCTTCGCCCGGCGCATCACCGAGTAGCTGTAGATCGTGCCCTTGCCGGTGGACTCCAGCCAGTCGACGTCGGTACTGCCGCAATGCGGACACAGGCTGCGCGGGTAGAAGTGCGGCTCACCGCAGGCATTGCAGCGTTTCAGCATCAGCTTGCCGTCCTTGGCCGCCGCCCAGTAGGGCTCGGTTTCGAGGTTAATCGCGGGATCGGTGTAGGTGCGCTCGCTCATACGTCGTTGCTCCCCAGGATCAAGGTGGCGCTGGCCGAACGGGTCGAGATCGAGCCGCCGGTGCCGTGCGCCAGGGCCAGCCGGCAATCCGGCACCTGCACCTTGGGATGTGCTTCGCCGCGCAGTTGCCGCACGGCTTCGAGCACCTTGGTCATGCCGCCGCGATTGGACGGATGGTTGTTGCACAGGCCGCCGCCGTCGGTGTTGAACGGCAGCTTGCCAACGCCGGAGATCAGGTTGCCGTCGGACACGAACCTGCCGCCCTGGCCCTTCTCGCAGAAGCCTAGGTCCTCCAGCGTCTCCAGCACGGTGATCGTGAAGCTGTCGTAGATCGAGGCGTAGTCCATGTCAGCCGGCGTCAGACCGGCCTCGGCAAAGGCGCGCGGGCCGGACCAGCGCGCGGCGGTGTAGGTCAGGTCGACCTTGCCGCCGTTCAAATGCTTCACCGCCTCGCCGCGCCCGAGGACCTTCACGCCCCGGTCGCCCAGCGACTTCGACACCTCCGGGCTGACCACGACCAGCGCGCCGCCACCGTCGGAGATCACGCAGCAGTCGAGCCGGTGCAGCGGGTCGGCAATCATCGGCGAGTTGACGACATCCTCCACCGTGACCACGTCGCGCAGCATGGCGTGCTCGTTGTGCTGGGCGTGCTGCGAGGCGGCGACCTTGATCCAGGCGAGCTGCTCGGAGGTGGTGCCGTACTCGTGCATGTGGCGCATGGCTGCCATGGCGTACATGTTGGTGATCGCCGGGCCGTAGGGCATCTCGAAGCCGCTTTCCGGCGCGACATCGCCATAACCGCGCGCCGGCAACGCCGTGGCGCCTTGCGCACGCGGCCGGCCGGCAAGCGTGATCAGGCAAATCGAGCAGCGCCCGGCGGCGATCGCGT
>CAZVLI010000840.1:0-2250 GCA_964627965.1 uncultured Rhodospirillales bacterium | reverse complement strand
GACCGTGGCGATGCAGGACATCGCCGAATCCGGTCGCTTCATCGGCCGGCTGCGCGATCTCGGCTGCTCGGTCGCGCTGGACGACTTCGGCGCCGGTTACACGTCCTTCAAGTACTTGAAGTCGCTGGCCGTCGACATGGTCAAGATCGATGGCCAGTTCGTGCAGGACCTGGCCGCGAACCGCGAGAACCAGCTGTTCATGCGCACCCTGGTCGATCTGGCGCAGGGCTTCGGCCTGGCCACGGTTGCGGAGTGCGTGGAGACGCAGTCGGAGAGCGAGGCGGTGGCCGGCTTCAACGTCGATTACCAGCAGGGCTATCTGTTCGGCCGGCCGTCGCTCGACGCGCCTTGGCAGAACACGCTGGTTCGCGCTGCCGGGTAAGTCTCGTCGCGGGCGGCCTCAGCCGTCCTTCTTCGCCAGCTTGTCGATCTGGTCCTGCATCTGACGCAGTTGATCCTGCAGTCGTTGCAGTTCGCCGTTGTCTTCTTCCGCCGGTTTCGCGGCCGGCGCGGTTGGGGCACCGGTGGCGGCGAACGGATTGAACATGCTCATCGCCTGTTCGAACATCGCCATGTTCTGCCGCCCCATCTCCTCCATCTGCGCGAAGGGGAACATGCCGCCGAAGGTCTCGGTCAGCTTGCGGCGCATCTCTTCCTGGTTCTTGGCGAACGACTCCATCGACACTTCCAGATAGCCCGGCACCAGCGACTGCAGGCTGTCGCCGTAGAAGCCGATGAGTTGCCGCAGGAAGTTGATCGGCAGCATGTTCTGACCCTTGCTCTCCTCCTCGAAGATGATCTGGGTCAGGACCGAGCGGGTGATGTCCTCGCCCGACTTCGCGTCGTAGACGACGAAATCGACCCCGTCCTTCACCATCTGGCAAAGGTGATCCAAGGTCACATAGCTGCTGGTCGCGGTGTTGTAGAGCCGGCGATTTGCGTATTTCTTGATGACAACAGGATTGCCGCCGCCCTTGTCGGACGTCGCGCCCTGCTGGTCTTTCTGTCGGCCGGACGTCGCCATTGCGCGGGCCTCGCCTTACTTGATGGTCGTCCTCTGCGCCGACTATGCGATGGCGATGCTGCGCTGCGCAAGCGGCTTGTTGCGGCGCCACAGCGGCCCGGTGTCGCCGCTCGACCGGCTTGGCTATAGTGACAGGCCGATGTCGGACGACACGTTGCAGCAACAGGCGGACGCCTATCTCGACGACTGGGAACGCCATTTCGCCGCCAACTTGGGCGCCGCGCTCGGGGCCGCGGCCGCTGGCCTTGCACCTGGGTCTGGCGATGACGATGCACGCCGGGGCGCTGGCGGGCGCACCGCTGGCGGCGAGCGGGCTCAACCTGGACGGGACGAGCCGGGCGGCGCCTGACGACCCGGCCGGCTTCATCGCCGCCGTTGGCGACGCGGCGCAGGCACGCATGAACGCCTTTGTCGCCGGCCTGCAGCGCTACCAGACCCACACCTACCGCCGCGACCTGCCGGACATGCCGGTGGTCTGGCGCGAGGGCGCGACCCGACTGCTCGACTATGGCGAACACGGCGTCCCGCTGCTCGTCGTGCCTTCGCTGATCAACCGCTACTACGTGCTGGACCTGATGCCGGGACGCAGCCTGCTGCGCTGGCTGGCGGCGCGGGGGTTTCGACCGTTCGTGGTGGACTGGGGCGACCCTGGCGAGGCGGAACGCACGCTGGACCTGGAAGGCCACGTCGACCGGCTCGGGCGGGCGCTCGACGCGGTGACGGCCCTGGCCGACAAGCCAACCCTGGTCGGCTACTGCATGGGCGGCACGCTGTCGGTGGCGCTGGCGCAGCAGCGACAGGCCGATCTCGCGGCGCTGGCCCTGCTGGCGACGCCCTGGGACTTTCACGCCGACGGCAAGGCCGGCGAGTACGCCACGCTGGCGAAGCTGGCGGCGCCGGTGCTGTCGGCCTGCGGCTGCCTGCCGGTGGATCTGCTGCAGGCGCTGTTCGCCTCGCTCGACCCGCTGCTCGGCTGGCACAAGTTCCGCCGCCTGGCGGCGCTGCCGGTAGGCAGCGAGGCCGAGCGCGAGTTCGTCGCCATCGAGGATTGGCTGAACGACGGGGCCGCCTTGCCGCAGGCGATCGCCTGGGAATGCCTGTTCGGCTGGTACGCCGAGAACCGCCCGGGCCAGGGCCAGTGGCGTCTTGGCGGCGAAACGGTCCAGCCGGAGGCCATCGACCTGCCGGCCCTGGTCGCGGTGCCGCGGGCCGACCGGATCGTGCCG
>CAZVLI010000839.1:0-2254 GCA_964627965.1 uncultured Rhodospirillales bacterium | reverse complement strand
ACGATGGCAAGCCCGCGCCGGCCGCGCCGACGGCCGACGGCGAGCGCGTGAAGGCGAGCCCACTTGCCCGGCGTATGGCGGCGCAGGCCAACCTCGACATCACAGCGCTGAAAGGCTCCGGCCCGCACGGCCGGATCGTGAAGGCCGACATCGAGGCGGCGCTGAAGGGCGGCGCGCCGACGAAGGCCGCGGACAAGCCGGCGGCCGCACCGGGCGCGCCTGTAGCTTCGCCGCCGCCGTCCGGTTACGAACCGCCCTACGAGGAGAAGCCGCTCAGCCAGATGCGCAAGACCATCGCGCGCCGGATGAGCGAGTCGAAGCAGACCGCGCCGCACTTCTACCTGACGATCGATTGCAAGATCGACGCGCTGCTGGACCTGCGGAAGCAACTCAACGGACGCGCCGACGGCGACGAATTCAAGCTCTCGGTCAACGACCTGATCATCAAGGCCGCCGCGCTGGCGCTGGTGAAGGTACCGGTGGCCAACGTCGCCTACGTCGACGGCAACCTGCGCTCCTACCAGAACGCCGACATCGCGGTGGCGGTGGCGACGCCGGGCGGGCTGATCACCCCGGTGGTCCGCCGCGCGGAGCAGAAGGGCCTGATGACCATCTCCAACGAGATGAAGGAACTGGCGGCCAAGGCGCGCGACGGCAAGCTGCAGCCGGAGGAATATCTCGGCGGCACCTTCACCATCTCCAATCTCGGCATGTACGGGGTGAAGGCGTTCGACGCGGTGCTGAACCCGCCGCAAGCCTGCATCCTGGCGGTCGGCGCCGGCGAGCAGCGCCCGGTGGTGGAGAAAGGCGCGCTGGCCATTGCGACGGTGATGAGCTGCACGCTGTCGGTCGACCACCGCGCCGTCGACGGCGCCATCGGCGCGGAATACCTGGCCGCGTTCAAGGCGCTGATCGAAGACCCGATGGCGATGATGCTTTGAGACGTTTCCGTCATGCCGGGCTTGACCCGGCATCACCGGGACAATGCCGGACTCGTGTCTGGCCGGTGATCCCGGGTCGGCCTGCGGCCGCCCGGGATGACGACTGAGGAAAGGACCAACACCATGGCCGACCAGAACGCATACGACCTCGTCGTGGTCGGGTCCGGGCCGGGCGGCTATGTCGCCGCGATCCGCGCCGCGCAGCTCGGCATGAAGACCGCCGTGGTCGAGCGCGACCGGCTCGGCGGCATCTGCCTGAACTGGGGCTGCATTCCGACCAAGGCGTTGCTGCGCTCGGCCGAGGTGTTCCACCTGTTCCACCGCGCCGAGGAGTTCGGCTTCAAGGCCGAGAATGTCAGCTTCGACCTCGACAAGATCGTCAAGCGCAGCCGCGACGTCGCCGCCCGCATGAACAAGGGCGTCACCTTCCTGATGAAGAAGAACAAGATCGACGTCATCGAGGGCCACGCCAGGCTCGACGGCAAGGGCAAGTTGGCGGTCGAGAAGGACGGCAAGACCACGTCGGTGAAGGCCAAGCACATCGTGCTGGCGACGGGCGCTCGTGCGCGGGAGTTCCCGCCGGCGCTGGTCGCCGACGGCAAGCTGATCTGGACCTACAAGGAAGCCATGGTGCCGCCGGCGATTCCGAAGTCGCTGCTGGTCATCGGCTCCGGCGCCATCGGCATCGAGTTCGCCAGCTTCTATCGCACCCTCGGCGTGGAGGTGACGGTCGCGGAGGTACTCGACCGCGTGCTGCCGGTGGAGGACGAGGAAATCTCCGCCTTCGCCGCCAAGGCGTTCAAGAAGCAGGGCATGAACCTGCTGACCAAGGCGAACGTCACCGAGCTGAAGAAGGGCAAGGACAACGTCACCGCGACCATCGAGGCCGGCGGCAAGACGCAGACGCTCACCGTCGACCGGGTGATCCTGGCCGTCGGCATCGTCGGCAACGTGGAGAACCTGGGCCTGGAAGGGACCAAGGTGAAGGTCGAGAAGGCCCACGTCGTGGTCGACGAGTGGCTGCGCACCGGCGAGGACGGGGTCTATGCGATCGGCGACCTGGTCGGCCCGCCCTGGCTGGCGCACAAGGCCAGTCATGAAGGCGTGATCTGCGTGGAGAAGATCGCCGGCAAAAACGACGTCCATCCGCTCGATACCGGCAACGTGCCGGGCTGCACCTACTGCACGCCGCAAGTCGCCAGCGTCGGCATGACCGAGGCGGCGGCCAAGGCGGCCGGGCATAAGGTCAAGGTCGGCCGCTTCCCCTTCGTCGGCAACGGCAAGGCAATTGCCCTTGGAGAACCGGAAGGGCT
>CAZVLI010000838.1:0-2254 GCA_964627965.1 uncultured Rhodospirillales bacterium | reverse complement strand
GACGGGCCGGGTTGGTGCTCGCGGCGCCGGCGCCGGCGGTCTCGGCCAGCAGCGCCTCGACCATTTCCGCCAGGACCATGGCGATGGTCTGCATCGCCTCGGTCTCGTCCTCGGTGTACTGGCGCCGGGTTCGGTTCTGCACCACCAGCACGCCGACGACGCGGCCAGCACGAACCACCGGCACGCCCATCAGTGAGGAGTAGATCTCCTCACCGGTCTCCGGTCGGTAGGAAAAGCGACTATGCGATTGCGCGTCGGCCAGCGCCATCGGCCTTGCCTGGCTGGCGATCAGGCCGACCAGGCCCTCGTCGAGGCGCATCTTGGTGTTGTGGACCGCCTCGGCGTTCAGGCCCTCGGTGGCAAACAGCTCCAGCAGGCCGTCGCGGATCAGGTAGACCGAGCAGACCTCGGCCACCATGTTCACGGCAACCACCTTCACGACCTGGCTCAGCCGCTGCTCCGCCGCGCCCGGCGCGGCCATCAGCTCGCGCAACTGGCGCAGCAGCGCACGCGGCCCGGTTTGACGCCGGGCGCTCATCCCTTGTCACTCCGTCGGCTAGGTCGCATCCAACCCGTAGGCGGCGTGCAGGGCACGCACCGCCAGCTCGGTGTAGTCGGCGGAGATGATGACCGAGATCTTGATCTCGGAGGTGGAGATCACGTGGATGTTGATGCCCTTGTCACTGAGCGCCTGGAACATGCGCTGAGCAACGCCGGCGTGGCTGCGCATGCCGACGCCGATGACCGAAACCTTGACCACGTTGCCGTCGGCGATCACGTGCTCGAAGCCGACCTCTTCCTTCAACCCTTCGAGCACGACCATGGCGCGCTCCAGGTCGGGGCGCTGGATGGTGAAGGTCATGTCGGTGGCGGTGCCGTCGGCCGAGGCCGACTGCACGATCATGTCGACGTTGATCTGCGCGTCGGCGAGGCGCCCGAAGACCGAGGCCGCGATGCCGGGCCGGTCGGCCACGCGCAGGATGGTGATCTTGGCTTCATTGCTGGAATAGGCAATGCCACTGACGACCGCGTGTTCCACGATCTCGTCCTCGTCTACAACCAGGGTGCCGGGTTCGTCGGAAAAGCTGGACAGCACCTGCACGCGCACGCGGTGGTTCATCGCCAGCTCCACCGAGCGGGTCTGAAGCACCTTGGCGCCCTGCGAAGCCATCTCCAGCATTTCTTCGTAGGTTACTTTGTCGAGCTTACGGGCCTGCGGCACGATCCGCGGATCGGCCGTGTAGACCCCGTCGACGTCGGTATAGATGTCGCAGCGCTCCGCCCCGATCGCCGCCGCCAGGGCCACGGCCGTCGTATCGGTGCCGCCGCGACCGAGCGTGGTGATGCGGTTGTCGGAGCCGATGCCCTGAAAACCGGCGATGACGGCGACCTGTCCGTCGTCGAAACGCCGGACCAGTTCGTCGGCCGGGATTGCCTGAATCCGGGCACTGCCATGCGTGCCGTCGGTCTGCAGCGGCAGCTGCCAGCCGAGCCAGGAGCGGGCGTTGACGCCGCTTGCCTGCAGCGCCATGGCCATCAGGCCGGCGGTGATCTGCTCGCCGGCGGACACCACGACGTCGTACTCGCGCGCGTCGTGCAGCACGCTGGTCTGGCGCGTGTAGTCGATCAGCTGATTGGTGGTGCCGGCCATCGCCGAGACCGCGACCGCGACCTCATTGCCAGCGTCCACCTCGGCCTTGACCTTCTCGGCCACGGCCTTGATACGTTCCACGTCGGCGACCGATGTGCCGCCGAATTTCATCACGATGCGGGCCACGACAACCCCTTGCGACGCCCGCCCCGGAAGGCGGTGCCATGACAGACGACAATATCCGGTTCCGCCCGCGCGCTGTCCCCCGACGGGCGCGCATAGATACTGCGCAAGCCCGATGGATACAAGCCGAGGACGCGCGACCATGACCGCGACAAACACGATCGACCCCGATGAGGTGGCGCGGTTCGACGCGCTGGCCGCCGAATGGTGGGACGAGCGCGGGCCGATGGCCCCGCTGCACCGTCTCAATCCCGCACGGCTCTCGTTCCTGCGTACGGAAGCCGAAGCTCATTTCGGTTGCGACACGAACTCGATACGTCCCTTGAAGGGGCTTCGGGCGGTCGACGTCGGTTGTGGGGCGGGCCTGCTGTCGGAGCCGCTGGCGCGGCTGGGCGCCGAGGTCACGGCGATCGACGCGGCGGGCGAGAACATCGCCGCGGCGCGCCGCCACGCCGAGGCCGGGGGGGTCGATATCGACTA
>CAZVLI010000837.1:0-2257 GCA_964627965.1 uncultured Rhodospirillales bacterium | reverse complement strand
TGCGCGGGCTCTACGCCGCGGGGCCCGTGCGCTGATGCTGGTATTGCTGGTCGAGGACGCTGCCGATCTGGCCGGGCAGCTGGCGCTGCTTTTGCGCGACGAGGGCTTCGCGGTGGACCACGCCGAGGACGGGCCCAGCGCATTGAAGGCCGGCCAGGAAGCGCCCTACGCCGCCGTGATCCTGGATCCTGGCCTGCCGGGCATGGACGGCTTCACGGTGCTGCGGCGCTGGCGCGACGCCGGCCTGACGATGCCGGTGATCGTGCTGACCGCCAGTCGCACCGAGGTCGCCGACATGAAGGAAGGCGTGCGCGCCGGTGCCACCAACTACCTGACCAAGCCGGTCGACCGCGAGTTGCTGCTCGACTGGGTGCGGGCCGTGGTGAACTCGGGCGGCCCCAACACCGGCACCTCGCTGCTGGCCGCCGGACCGCTGCGTATCGACACCCAGGCGCTGCGGGTCTGGATGGACGATGAACCGGTGCGCCTGACCCCGACCGAGTATCGCGTCCTGCACTGCCTGGTGGTGAACGCCGAGGGACCGATGAAGGCGGCCGCAATCGCCGAGCGCGTGTTCGAGGACGCGACGGAAAAGACCGCCAACGAGATCCCGGTCTACGTCAGTCGCCTGCGCGACAAGCTCGGTCGCCGGGCCATCGAGACCGTGCACGGCTACGGCTACCGCCTGACCCTTGGCCGCGAGCCGTGACGCGCAGCCTGGTCGGCCGCCTGGCGCTAGCCGGCGCCGGCCTGTTCGCGCTGACCAGCGTGGCGGTGTGGCTGGCCGCAGGCACGGCACTGGACCGTTTCGCCGCCGGCCTGGTCGACGCCCGCATGATCGAAATCGGCGAGGACCTGCGCGGCGCCTGGGCCACCGCCGAGATCACCGGCGCCGCCCCGGCCGGCCCCGCCGACCTCGCCTGGCTATGGCAGATCGCGGTCGACGGCGAGGTTCGCTATCGATCCGTCGTGCTCGTCCGCGCCAAGCTCGACCTGCCGACGGCCACCACCGGCCAGGCTTTCGCCTTCACCAACACAGACAGCGAACTCGGGCCCCTTTGGCTCGTCAGCCGCAGCCTCTCCGAACTGGCGCCGGCCGCACCCGACGTGCCGGCCGACGAGCGCGCCGCGCGTCAGGTGCAATACACCGTCGCCGTCCTGGCCGAGCAGCGACAGGCCTGGATCGCCGAGCAGGCCGCGCCGCTACGCCGCGTCGCGCTATGGATCATGGCCGCGCTGGCCGCGAGCCTGCTGGTCGGTCTGGCGCTGCTGTCGTGGGCGCTGCGTCGGCCGTTGGACCGGCTGCGCCTGGCCGCCGACCGTCATCGAAAGGGCGAAACGGACCGGCTGGAGGGGCGCTTTCCGAGCGAGTTCGCCGGCGTCGTCGCCAGCCTGAACGCGGCCCTGGCGCACAACGCGCGGCTGATCGACCGCACCCGCCGGTACGTCGCCAAGATCGCCCACGACCTGAAACACCCGATCTCGGTTACCCGCAACGCACTCGACAATCCGGCCGAGCACGACCTGGCACGACGCCGGCTCGACGGCATGACCGCGCTGGTCGACCGCTACACCGCTCTGGCCCGGGCCATCGGCCCCGGCACGCCCGGCCCACCGGTGGATGTCGCTACACTGCTGGAAGAGGCACGCGACGGCTTCGCGCTGATCTACCGCAATCCGCCCGTCACCATCGACGTCGACTGTCCGGCGGACCTGACGGCCAGGGTCGCGGCCGCCGACCTCGACACCATCGTCGCCAATCTCATCGGCAACGCGCACAAGCACGCCACCGGCCGCATTCGCGTCACCGCGCGCCCCGGATTGGAAATCGTGGTCGAGGACGATGGTCCCGGCCTAGCACCAGACGAACGCGAGAAGGCCCTGGCCTGGGGCGAACGCCTCGACGACGCCCCGCCCGGCAGCGGCTTCGGCCTAGCCATCGTGAAGGACATCGCCACGCTCTATGAGGGACGGCTGGAGCTCAGCGAGTCGGAATTCGGCGGCCTGCAGGCGACGGTGAAACTGTCGGCCTAATACAGTCGCCTACTCGCCAAAGTATCGACGCAACAGTGCAGCCAGTTTCCTAGCAGAATCCTTGTCGAGCTGGATCGTTTGGCTCTGCTTGCCTCGGTTCTGACGCTGGGCAGATCCATAGGTGTTTAGTTGGAGATAGTGTTGACCATCATTGCCCACAAAATGCGAGTAGGTGCATTCGACTTCGCCATGCACGTTCGCCTTGGTAGGGGTAATCTCTTCG
>CAZVLI010000836.1:1290-2265 GCA_964627965.1 uncultured Rhodospirillales bacterium | reverse complement strand
GGGCCTGCACACGGTGGCACAGGTGGCGCCGCTGCCGCGCGCGGCGCTGGCGCAGCGGTTCGGGCCGGCGCTGGCCAGCCGCCTCGACCTCGCCACAGGCCGGCAGAACGAGAGCCTGACGCCACGCCAGCCGGCGCCGGCCTTTCTCGCCCGCATGGTCTTTCCCGAGCCGATCGGCCACCTGGACGATCTGGCCGCCGCCGCGGAGCGAATGAGCCAGACCCTGTGCCGTTCGCTGCGTCAGGCCGGGCGCGGCGCGCGTCGGCTGGTGTTCCGCGTCTATCGCAGCGATGGCGAGGTCAGCGAACTGACCGCTGGCCTGGCCCGGCCGAGTCGCACGCCGGCGCACCTCGCCCGGCTGGTGCGCGAGCGCCTGGAAACCCTTCAGCTCGGCTTCGGCGCCGACGTGCTGACCCTGGCGGCGCCGTGCACCGAAGCGCTGGCTGACCGTCAGGTCAATCTACCCAGCTTCGGACCGGCGGCGGCGCACGATCCGGCGCTGGCGCTGCTGGTCGACCGGCTGGCCAACCGTCTGGGGCCGCAGAATGTGGTGCGGCTCGACCCGCGCGAGAGCCACCTGCCGGAACGATCGGTGCAGGTCGTGCCGGCGCTCGCCCGCGCCCAACAGGGCGCGGGCAACGACAAGATGAAGGCGACCTGGGCCGAGACCGCGCCGCGCCCGGTGGAACTGCTGTCGCGGCCGGAGCCGGTCGACGCCGTCGCCGAGGTGCCGGACGGGCCGCCGGTGCTGTTGCGCTGGCGCGGCCGGTCGTGGCGCATCCGCCGCGCCGACGGGCCGGAGCGCATCGCGCCGGAATGGTGGCGTCAGGAAATCAAGGATCCCGGGCAGGAACTGGCGACCACGACGCGCGACTACTATCGCCTGGAGGACGGCGACGGGCAGCGCCTGTGGGTCTACCGCGACGGCCTCCATCCCGCCCTGGCGGTAGACGTGCAGCACCGACAGCGCCCCGC
>CAZVLI010000836.1:0-1280 GCA_964627965.1 uncultured Rhodospirillales bacterium | reverse complement strand
GTACGTGCACGGGTTCTTCGCCTAGAGGCGTCGATGGCGTTGCCCGTTCGTCCCCCCCAACGGCAGCGTGCCGACGTGGATACCCCGCATAAAGCGGGGCATGACGGTTTTGATGGGAAATCAATAAGTTCTGTCATGGCCCGGCTTGTCCGGGCCATCCACGTCGGGCGGCCGCTGCTGGCACTGCAAGGCTGACCCGTGACCTACGCCGAGCTGCAGGTCACCACCAACTTCAGCTTCCTGCACGGCGGCAGCCACCCTGACGAGCTGGTGCTGACCGCCGCGGCGCTGGGCCACGAGGCCATCGCCGTCACCGACCGCAACACGCTGGCCGGCGTGGTGCGCGCGCATTCGGCGGCGAAGAAGGCCGGTATGCGACTGGTGGTCGGTACCCGGCTCGACCTCGGCCTGGACAAGCACACGACCGAGCCATCGCTGAGCCTGCTGTGCTATCCGACCGACCGCGCTGCCTATGGTCGGTTGTCGCAGCTGCTTACCGTGGGCCGGCGGCGGGCGCCGAAGGGACAGTGCTGGCTGCGCCTGGACGACGTGCTGCAGCATGACGACGGGCAGGTCTTCGTGGTGCTACCGCCGGTGCGCGACGACATGTTGGCGCGCCTGGCCGCGCGCTGGACCGGGCGTTGCTACCTGGCGGCGAGCTTCCTTTATCGCGGCGACGACCGCCGGCGCATCGCCGAGCTGGCGGCGCAGGCCGAGCGTGCCGGCTTGCCGCTGCTGGCGACCAACGATGTCTGCTACCACGTGCCGTCGCGACGGCCGTTGCAGGACGTGCTGACCTGCGTGCGTGAACATTGCACGGTCGACACCGCGGGTTGGCGCCTGGCCGCCAATGCCGAGCGCCACCTGAAGGCGCCGGCGGAGATGGCGCGTCTGTTTGCCGACCGGGCCGACGCGGTGGCGCGGTCGGCCGAGATCGCGGCGCGCTGCACCTTCTCTCTGGACGAACTGCGCTACGAGTACCCGGCAGAGCCGGTGCCGGAGGGCCGCACGCCGCAGGAGGAGCTGGAGCACCAGACCTGGCAGGGCGCGCACGGCCGTTACGACGGCGACATTCCCGACCAGGTGCGCGCCACCCTGCGCCACGAGCTGCAGCTCATCGGCGAGCTGGACTACGCGCCGTATTTCCTGACCGTCGCCGACATCGTCCGCTTCGCGCGCAGCCGCAACATCCTGTGCCAGGGGCGCGGATCGGCGGCGAACTCCGCCGTCTGCTAGTGCCTCGGCATCACCGCGGTGGACCCGGCCAAGCTCGATCTGCT
>CAZVLI010000835.1:0-2267 GCA_964627965.1 uncultured Rhodospirillales bacterium | reverse complement strand
CCTGCTGACCGTGTTCCAGATCCACAGCCCGGACGTGGTCGAGGTCACCGAAACCTGGGACGTGCTGCATCCGCCGAAGGCCGACGCGATGGTGACGAAGACGCGCGGCATCGCCGTGGCGGTGCTGGCGGCGGACTGCGCGCCGATCCTGTTCGCCGATGCCGACGCCGGCGTGGTCGGCGCCGCGCACGCCGGCTGGAAAGGCGCGCTGACCGGTGTCGCCCAGGCCACCGTCGAGGCGATGGAAACACTCGGCGCCGAACGCAACAACATCGCCGCCGCCGTCGGCCCCTGCATCGCGCAGGCGTCCTACGAGGTCGGGCCGGAGTTCCGCGACAGTTTTCTGGCCACCGACCCGACCTTCGAGGTCTGGTTCGCGACGGGCCGCGACGGCCGGTTCCAGTTCGATCTCACCGGTTTCGTCGCCAGTCGCCTGGACGCCACCGGCATCGGCGCGGTGGAGCGTCTGGACATCGACACCTACCCGGAAAAGAATCGGCAATTCAGCTATCGCCGCGCCACGCACCGCGAGGAACCGGGCTACGGCCGCGCGATATCCGCCATCGTGCTCGACTAGGGGGTCGACATGCCCGTCTTGCAGCTCAATTCCGAAGAGGGCCTGTTCTACGAGTGGGAGAGCCCGGCCGCCGACGGCGGGCTGACCTTCGTGTTCGTCAACGCGGTCACCGGCGACCTGGGCCAGTGGGAGGCGGCGGTGGCGCCCGGCATCCGCGCGGCCGGCCACGGCACCCTGGGCTACAACTTCCGTGGCCAGGCGAACAGCCCGGTGAAGGCCGATCGGCCGCTCACGGCCGACCTCATCGTCGACGACCTCACCACGCTGATCGACAAGCTGAAGCCGACCCGGCCGGTGCTGGTCGGGCTGTCCATCGGCGGCCTGTACGCGGCTCGGGCGGTGGCCGGCGGGGTCGACGCGGCCGGTCTGGTCCTGCTCAACACGCTGCGGCGCATGGGCCCGCGCCTGCAGTGGATGAACGAGGCGACGCGGCGCGCACTGATGACCGGCGGCCCGAACATGATGCGCGAGGTGCTGTCGCCGCTGATCATGGGCGACGCTTTCCTGGCCGCCAATCGGGATCAGATGCTGGCGCCGACGCCGGACTATGTCGGCCTGGAGCCGGGATCGTCGATGGCGCGGCTGGTCGACGGCATGGTCGAGACCGACTGGAGCTTCGACTACAGCCAGCTCACCCTGCCGACCCTGATCGTCACCGGGCGGCAAGACCGGGTGTTCTACGACGAGACGGACGTCACGACGCTGGCGCGCACGATCCCGAACGGCCGGCGGGTCGATTTTCCCGACGCTGGCCACATGCTCCCGGTGGAAGCGCCGGATCAGCTGGTGGCCGCCCTGATCGGTTTCGGGAGCGAGTTAAACCGTTGAGGGTCCTGCACTTCAGCGAGGCCGAGCTCGCCGGCCGGCGCGACGCCGCATGCCGGGCGATGGCCGCGCGCGGGCTCGACGGCATGCTGCTGTTCAAGCCGGAGAGCCACTACTACCTCACCGGCTACGACACCTTCGGCTACAGCTTCTTCCAGTGCCTTTACCTGGGGGCCGATGGCCGGCTGGCGCTGTTGACCCGCGCGCCGGACCTGCGCCAGGCGCAGCAGACCTCGATGATCGAGGACATCCGTATCTGGGTCGACGGCATGGGCGATCACCCCGCCATCGGCCTGCGCGACATGCTCCGCGACCTGAAGGCCGGCAAGCGGCTGGGTATCGAACGCGACACCGCCGGGCTGACGTCGGCCCAGGGCCGCGCCGTGGACGCGGCGCTGGCCGACGAGTTTGCCCTTGTGGATGCCGACGACCTGGTCAATCGACTGCGGCTGGTGAAGAGCCCGGCCGAACTGGCCTATGTGCGCGAAGCGGCGAAACTGGCTGATGCAGCCTGGGCGGAAGCGGCACGGCTGACGAGACCCGGCGCCGACGAGGGCGAAATCGTCGCCGCGATGCAGGGCGCGGTGCTGGCCGGTGGCGGCGACTATGCCGGCAACGCCTTCATCGTCGGGTCCGGCGCCGGCGCGCTGCTGTGCCGCTACCGCAGCGGCCGGCGCAATCTCGATCCGGTCGACCAGCTCACACTGGAGTATGCAGGCGTCTACCGGCAGTACCACGCCTGCCTGATGCACACGATGCTGGCCGGCGAGGCCAGCGACGAGCAGCGGCGGATGCATGCCGCCTGCGTGGAGGCGCTGCGCGAGGTGATCCAGAACGCCCACGACGCGATCATGCGGCGTCGCGC
>CAZVLI010000834.1:0-2272 GCA_964627965.1 uncultured Rhodospirillales bacterium | reverse complement strand
CACGATGGCGACGGCGCGCTGCCGACCGACGGCACGCCGAAATGGGCCTCGCCCGACGACGTCGCGCTGATCCTGCATACCTCGGGCACCACCTCGCGGCCGAAGATGGTCCCGCTGTCGAATCGCAACGTCACCGCCTCGGCCCGGCATATCGGCCAGACGCTGGCCCTGACGCCGGATGACCGCTGCCTCAACATCATGCCGCTATTCCACATCCACGGCCTGATCGCGGCGGTACTGTCGAGCCTGGCCGCCGGCGCCTCGGTGTGGTGCGCGCCCGGCTTCAACGCGCTGCGCTTCTTCGCCCAGCTCGATGAGATCGCGCCGTCCTGGTACACGGCGGTGCCGACAATGCACCAGGCGATCCTGGCGCGCGCCGGCCGTAACAAGGAGATCATCCAGCGCCGGCCGTTGCGCCTGGCCCGTTCGTCGTCGTCGTCGCTGCCGCCGCAGGTCATGGCCGAGTTGGAGGAAACCTTCGGCTGTCCGGTGATCGAGAGCTACGGCATGACCGAGGCGGCGCACCAGATGGCCTCCAACCCGCTGCCGCCCGCGCCGCGCAAGCCCGGCACCGTCGGCATCGCCGCCGGCCCGGAAGTGGCGATCATGTCGGAGGAGGACGGCACGCTGCTGCCACAGGGCGGCATCGGCGAGATCGTCATTCGCGGTCCGAACGTCACCAAGGGCTACATCGAGAACCCGTCGGCCAACGCAACCGCCTTCACCGACGGCTGGTTCCGCACCGGCGACCAGGGCCAGTTCGACGAGGACGGCTATCTCACCATCACCGGCCGGTTGAAGGAGATCATCAACCGCGGCGGCGAGAAGATCAGCCCGCGCGAGGTCGACGAGGTGCTGATGGACCACCCGGCCGTCGCTCAGGCCGTCACCTTCGCGGTCAAGCACGCCAAGCTCGGCGAGGACGTCGGCGCGGCGGTGGTGCTGCGCGAGGGCACCGAGGCCAGCGACCGCGAGATCCGCGACTTCGTCGCCGAGCGCGTCGCCGACTTCAAGGTGCCGCGCAAGCTGCTGATCCTCGAAGAGATTCCGAAAGGCGCGACCGGCAAGCTGCAGCGTATCGGTCTGGCCGCCAAGCTCGGGCTGGAAGATTGAAGCTCTGCGTCTTCGGCGCCGGCGCCATCGGCGGCCACCTGGCCGTTCTGCTCGCCCGCGCTGGCGTCGAGGTATCGCTCGTCGCGCGCGGCCCGCACCTGGCGGCGATCAAGGCCAACGGCCTTACGCTGATCGAGGAGTCCGGCGAACGCAGCACCGTGCAACTGCCGGCCAGTGACGACCCGGCCGACCTTGGCGTGCAGGACTACGTGCTCGTGGCGCTGAAGGCACACTCGGTGCCGCCCATCGTCGAACGCATGGCGCCGCTGATCGGCCCCGAGACCGCCATCGTCACCGCCGTCAACGGCATCCCCTGGTGGTACTTCTACAAGCAGGGCGGGCCGTTCGACGGCCGCCAGATCACGAGCGTCGACCCTGGCGGCAAGCAGTGGTCACAGCTCGGCCCGGAGCGCGCCATCGGCTGCGTCGTCTGGCAGGCCGCCGAGATCGTCGAGCCCGGCGTGATCCGCCACGAGTACGGGACGCGCATGCCGATCGGCGAGCCCGACGGTAGTCGATCCGAACGGGCCACCGCCCTGTCGAAGGCGCTCATCGCGGGCGGCATGCGCTCGCCCGTGCGCCCACGCCTGCGCGACGAGATCTGGATGAAGCTGTGGGGCAACCTCAGCTTCAACCCGATCTCGCTGCTGACCCATTCCACGCTGAAGACATTGGCGACCGACCCCGGCTGCCGCGCGGCCGTCGCATCGCTGATGCGCGAGGGCAAGGCCGTCGCCGAAGCGCTCGGCATCAAGTTCCCGATGGACGTGGAGCAGCGCATCGACGGCGCCGCCGAGGTCGGCGAACACAAGACCTCGATGCTGGTCGACCTGGAGACCGGCCGGCCGATCGAACTCGATGCGCTGGTCGGCGCGGTGATCGAGCTTGGCCGCCTGGTCGAGGTGCCGACGCCCGGCCTTGAGCTGGTCTACAATCTGACCCGGCAGCGCGCCCGCGAGGCCGGCTGTTACCCCGAACCGAACTCTTGAGGAGAATTGGATGAGCTTCGACTGGCGCGAGCATGACAGCGAGACCCTGGAAAGCCACTTCAACCCGCGCATCGCGCTGGGCCAGGACGTCGCGCTCGCCCTGATCGCCAGCTATTCCGAGAAGTCCGAGGCCGCGCCCGAACAAGCCGCGCCCGAAGCGAAGTCCGACG
>CAZVLI010000833.1:0-2276 GCA_964627965.1 uncultured Rhodospirillales bacterium | reverse complement strand
GGTGTACTTCTTGGCGATCGAGATCACCAAGCGCAGGTTGGCCTCGACCATCTCCTTCTTGGCCTGGCGCGCCTCGCGCTCGCCCTTCTGCACCGTGTTGACGATGCGCTTGTACTCGCCGATCGGCAGGCCGACGGAGGAGGCGACCGCGGCGATCTCGTCGCGGATCTCCTTGATCTGGTCACGCTCCTTGGTGACGAAGTCGGCCCAGCCCTTGCCCTTCAGCCGGCGCACGCGGGTCAACCAGCGCGGATCGAGCTCGTTGCCGGTGTACTGCTTGACGAACTCCTGGCGATCGACGCGGTGCGCGTCGGCCAGCCGCAGCAGCCGACCTTCCAGGCCGATCAGGCGACGGTTGATGCCGTAGAGCTGGTCGACCAGGGCCTCGATGCGGCCGTTGTTGAGGTGCACGGAGTTGACCAGCTCGACCAGCTCGCCGCGCAGCTTCTGGTAGCGCTTCTCCTGCGCCGCCGGCAGCTCGGTATGCGCCAGCGCCGCCTCGATGCGCGCGTCCTGTACCTTCTTGAAGCGTTTGAAGGTCTTGGCGATCTGATCGAAGGTCTCCAGCACGCCGGGCTTGAGCGCCATTTCCATGGCGGCCAGCGACATGCCGGCATCCTCTTCGTCGTCGTCGTCGTCGTTGCTCTCGCCTTCGGCCTTCTGCTCGCCGTCGCCGTTGGCCTTGTCGTCGTCGTTGGCGGCGCCATTCGCCGCGCCGTTCGATGCCCCGTTGGCGGCACCGTTCGACTTGTCGGCCGACTTGCCGTTCTCGCCGGGGGTGGCGCCGAAGGTGGCGTCGAGGTCGATGATGTCGCGCAGCAGCACCTGGCCGTTCACCAGCAGGTCGCGCCACTCGATGATCGCGCGGATCGTCAACGGGCTCTCGCAGATGCCGTTGATCATGGTCTCGCGGCCGGCCTCGATGCGCTTGGCGATGGCGATCTCGCCCTCGCGGCTCAGCAGCTCGACCGAACCCATCTCGCGCAGGTACATGCGCACCGGGTCGTCGGTGCGGTCATATTCCTCGGTCTGGGTCTCGACCTCGACGACAGCACCCGTCTTCTCGGTCTTCTGCGCCTGCTCGACCGTGTCCTCGTTGTCGTCGGCCTCGATCAGGTTGATGCCGACCTCGGAGAACATGGTCATCACGTCCTCGATCTGCTCCGAAGACACCTGATCCTGGGGCAGGGTCTGGTTCAGCTCCTCGTACGTGACGAAGCCGCGCTCCTTGCCCTTCGCGATCAGCTTCTTCAGCGCCGCATTGTGGGTATCGAGGATCGGACGGTCCGGACCGTCCTCGCGCTCTTCGGTCTCGGCCGCCGCGCCATTCTTCGCCATATGTACCTACCTCTCGTAGTGCCCTGCCTGCCCGCCGCGCGTTACGTACTTGCGCGCCCCCTGGAACGAGCTATGCGGGCGCCCTTCTCAGAGCGCCCGTTCGGGCGTTTCCCGTTTTGCGTTCTCCAACGCCTGCTGCGCCGCCGCGAGCCGGGCGTTGTTCTCCGGTGATGTGTCGTGCGCCAAAGCGGTTTTCGCCGCGTCGACGTCAGCACGAAGACTTTCTAGTCGATGCAAATGCACCACGCCTTTCCATTCGGCCAGCACATCGTCGAGCGACGCGTCCGGCCGGATGACCGTCAAAGACTTGGCGTGGGCGTTGGTCAATCGCGCCAAAGTACCGGACACCGCAGTGTCGGTTAATCTGGAGTGCAGGGCGCTGACGTCAAGGCCCCCCTCGCCGTCGGCGCTTACTATGATTTCCTGACGAATTCTGTCAAGTGGTGCCGACTCGAATCGGAACTCGGCCAGTTCCTCGAAAACCTCGTCCAGCATCTGCGGGTGCGCCAGCACAAGGGCCAGCATCAGCCGCTCGCGGGCCTCGGTCGTGGACGGTCCGCGAAGTTCGGCACGGGCCGGTCGCATCTGCAGCGCGCCTGGACGCCCGTGACGGCCGGCCTGACCGTTCCGGAACTGGAACGGCTGCAACTGCCGGCGCGGCGGCGTCCGCGCCTCGCGCAGCCGGCGGCCGAAATCGTCCAGGTAGAACTGTTTCAGCGGCGGATCGGTGATCGTTCGCGCCAGTGCCTGCAAACGCTCGCGCAAGTCGGCCCAGCGCTCCGGCGTATCCAGCGTCTTGCGCCCAACTTCCTGGCGCCAAAGCAGTTCCACCATCGGAATGGCGCCTTCCAGCACCTCCTCCATGGCGCGGGGGCCGGACTCGGTCACCAGGCTGTCGGGGTCGTGGCCGGCCGGCAGCATGGCGAAACGCAGCGACA
>CAZVLI010000832.1:0-2279 GCA_964627965.1 uncultured Rhodospirillales bacterium | reverse complement strand
GCACGGGCCTGCAGCGATATCGGCTGCGCGCTACTAGGCGGCGAGACGGCGGAGATGCCGGGCCTGTACGAGGGCGACGACTACGATCTGGCCGGTTTTGCGGTCGGTGCGGTGGAACGCGGCCAGTTGCTCACCGGCGACGGCATCGCCGCCGGCGACGTGGTGCTGGGCCTGGCATCCAGCGGCGTCCACTCCAACGGCTTCTCGCTGGTCCGCCGACTGGTCGCCGACCGTGGCCTGAAGCTCGACGAGCCGGCGCCGTTCGAGCCGACCGTGAACCTCGGCGAAGCGCTGCTGCGGCCGACGACGCTCTACGTCAACGCCTGCCTCGCGGCCATCGCCACCGGCAAGGTGAAGGGGCTGGCGCACATTACCGGCGGCGGCCTGCTGGAGAATATCCCTCGGACGGGCTCGACGTCGAGATCGACGGCGCCGCCTGGGACAAGCCAGCGGTGTTCGACTGGCTGGCCCGGATCGGTCCGGTCGCCCCGGAAGAGATGGCGCGCACATTCAACTGCGGCATCGGCATGGCGGTGGTCGTGGCTGAGGACGACGTCGACAGCGTCGCCGAGGCGCTGGGCGAGCCGGCGCCGGTCATCGGCCGCGTGGTCGCCGGCGACGGCCCGTCGGCGGTGCACCTGAAGGGCTTCGGCTTCGCATGAAGCGGCGCGTGGCAGTATTGATCTCGGGGCGCGGCTCGAACATGGCCTCGCTGCTGGAGGCGGCCAAGGCGCCGGACTACCCGGCGGAAGTGGTGCTGGTGTTGTCGAACATCGCCGATGCACCAGGGCTGGAACGGGCGCGCGAGGCGGGTATCGAAACCGCGGTGATCAGCCACCGTGCCCATGCCGACCGCGAGGCCTTCGAGAACGCGATGCACGAGCGCCTTACCGAGGCCGGTGCGGAACTGATCTGCCTGGCCGGCTTCATGCGGCTGCTGACCGCCGGGTTCGTGAACCGGTGGCGTGACCGCATCCTGAATATCCACCCGTCATTGCTGCCGGCCTTCAAGGGCCTGCATGTCCACGAGCGGGTATTGGAGACCGGGGTGCGGATCACCGGCTGCACGGTTCATATCGTGCGCCCGGACATGGATGCCGGCCCGATCGTGGCACAGGCCGCCGTGCCAGTGGCGGCGGACGACACACCGGCAACTCTCGCCGCAAGGGTGCTCACTGCCGAGCACAAGCTCTATCCGGCGGCACTGGCCGCACTGGCCAGCGGCGCCGTGCGTATTGTCGGCGACCTCGCGCACGGCTCCGGCTCGGGCGACGTCGGCCCGATCCTGTTCAATCCGTCGCTGGACTGAGCGCCCTTCCCGTTACCCCGGGCTTGGCGCGAAGTGCGCAGAACCGGGGTCGGGGTGACGATGCGTCGTTAGCCGACGATCTCGACCTGGCTGAAGAAGTAGGCGATCTCGATCGCGGCGTTCTCCGGGCTGTCGGAACCGTGCGCGGAGTTGGCCTCGATGCTCTCGGCGAAGTCCTTGCGGATGGTGCCGGGGTCGGCCTTGGCCGGATCGGTCGCGCCCATTACTTCGCGGTTCTTGGCGATGGCGTTCTCGCCTTCCAGCACTTGAACCACGACCGGGCCGGAGATCATGAAGTTGCAGAGGTCGTTGAAGAACGGCCGCTCCTTGTGCACCGCATAGAAGCCCTCGGCCATGGCGCGGGTCATCTGGATGCGCTTGGACGCGACGACGCGCAGGCCGGCGTCTTCCAGCCGCTGGGTGATGGCGCCGGTCAGGTTACGGCGGGTGGCGTCCGGCTTGATGATCGAGAAGGTGCGTTCGAGAGCCATGGCGGCGCGTCCTCAGGATGAAAAATCGCGGAATTCGGGCGGCCTTATAGCCGCCGCCCGCGACGGCCGCAACCGGCCGTCTCGACAGCCGGCGCCCGCCTCGTCTACAACGCCGCCGCCATGCTGCAGATCGACAACCTGACCTATCGGATCGCCGGCCGGATGCTGTTCGACCATGCCTCCGCGCGTGTGCCGGACGGGCACAAGATCGGCATCGTCGGGCGCAACGGCACCGGCAAGTCGACGCTGCTGGCGCTGATCTCCGGCGACCTGCAGCCGGACGATGGCGCCATCGAGCTGCGTCGCGGGGCCCGCATGGGCCAGGTGGCGCAGGAGGCACCGGCCGGGCCGACCAGCCTGATCGACACCGTGCTGGCCGCGGATACCGAGCGCACTGCCCTGCTGGCGGAGGCCGAGACCGCCACCGATGCGGTCCGCATCGGCGATGGTCGACAACCGGTGCGCGATCGAGATCACGG
>CAZVLI010000831.1:0-2282 GCA_964627965.1 uncultured Rhodospirillales bacterium | reverse complement strand
GGCCTCGCCTGCGAGCGGGACGACCGGGTGCTGTTCGATGCGCTCGATCTGCGCGTCGATCCCGGCGAGGCCCTGCAGCTCCTGGGCGCGAACGGCGCCGGCAAGACGACGCTGCTGAACGCCATCGCCGGCACGGTACCGGCGCGCGGCGGCGCGATGACCTACGACGGCCACGACCTGGTGGCGCAGCCGGCGCACGCCCGCCCCGGCATGGGCATCGCCACGGTGCCGCAAGGGCGCGGCCTGTTCCCGGACATGACCGTGGCGGAGAACCTGGAGCTCGGCGGCTTCACGCGGGGCGGCGCCGACCCGGAGCGGCTAGCCCGCATCTTCGCGCTGTTCCCGCGCCTCAAGGAACGCCAGGACCAGCGCGCGGAGACGATGAGCGGCGGCGAGCAGCAGATGCTGGCGATCGGCCGGGCGCTGATGTCGGCGCCGAAGCTGTTGCTGCTCGATGAGCCGTCGCTGGGGATCGGGCCAGGCCTGGTGCTGGAACTGTTCCGGGCGATCCGCGCCATCGTCGACGAGGGCGTCGCAGTGCTGCTGGTGGAGCAGAACGCGCGCCAGAGCCTGCGCATCGCCGACCACGCCTACCTGATCGAGAACGGCCGCATCGTCGGCGACGGCCCGGCGGCCGAGATCGCCGCCGACGAGGGCGTGGTCGCCGCCTACCTCGGTGGCGCCCAGCCCTGAGAGGCGAGGATATCGCGGTCGATGTCGTCGACCCTGGCGATGCCGGAAAGCTGCATCGCGGTCTTCAGCTCGTTGGTGAGGATCTCCAGAGCGCGATCGGCACCAGCCACGCCACCGGCGGCCGCGCCGAACAGCGCCGCGCGCCCAATCGCGCAGGCCTCGGCGCCAAGCGCGCGCGCCTTCATCGCGTCCACGCCCCGGCGCACGCCGGAGTCGATGATGATCGGCACCTGATCGCCGACCGCGTCGCGGATCGTCGGCAGCGCGTCGATGGTGGCGATGGCGCCATCGAGCTGCCGGCCGCCATGGTTCGACACCCACATGACGTCGACCCCTTCCTTGACCATGCGCACCGCGTCGGCGGGATGTTCCACACCCTTGACCATCAGCTTGCCGGGCCAGCGGTCGCGGATGCGCTTCAGCCCTTCCCAGTCGAGCCGCGGGTCGATGTTAGAACCGGCTCGGCCGCCGGCGTTGAAGCCGGTGACGCCGCCGTCGGTCATGTCGCGCACATTGCCGAACTCGGGACTGCCGGCCTTGGCCATGGCGAGCGCCCAGGCCGGATGGGTGAGCACGCCCCAGCCCATGCGCCAGCTCGGCTTGATTGGCAGGCTGACACCGTTGCGGATGTTGCGTTCGCGATTGCCGCCGACATAGGTGTCGACGGTGACCGCCAGCGCCTCGCAGCCGGCGGCGGCGGCGCGGTCGATCATCCGCATGTTGAAGTCCCAGTCGCGCATCACGTAGAGCTGGAACCAGTGCCGACCGTCGACCTGCCGCGCCAGATCCTCCACAGACAGCGTCGACATCGTGGACATGGTGTAGGGAATGCCGACCTTGGCCGCGGCGCGGGCCAGGATCAGATCAGCCTCTGGCCAGGCCACCGCGACCGACCCCATCGGCGCCACCACGAAGGGCGCCGCCGCCGGCTTGCCCAGGATGGTGGTCGACATGTCCGGCGTGTCGACGTCGATCAGGACACGCGGCACCAGCCGGATACGCTCGAACCCGGCGCGGTTGTCGGCCAGGCTGATCTCGTCCTCGGCGCCGCCGTCGATGAAGTCGAAGATGCCCTTCGGCAACCGGCGTTTCGCCCGCAGGCGCAGATCGGCGATGTTCACCGCCTTGGTCACGTCGCTCATTGTTCTTCTCAGTCCGCCGCCTGGCGCTCGTGCTGGGGGCGCAGGCTGCGCGCCTGACGGCGCAGTTCCTCCATTTCCTCCCGGTTGCGCTCGGCCAGCACGAAGGCCTGGTCGCGCCCGGCCAGGTATTGTAGCGGCCATTGCGGCATCTGTTGGCCATATTCCGCCGCCGCGCGCAGCGTGAAGTACGGATCGGCCAAATGCGGGCGAGCCAGCGCGACCAGATCGGCGCGGCCGGCGGCGAGGATGGTGTTGACCTGATCGGCGGTGGTGATGTTGCCGACGGCGACCGTGGCGATACCGACCTCGTTGCGCACCTGATCGGCGAAGGGCGTCTGGAACATGCGACCATAGACGGGTTGTTGCGCAGGTGTCGTTTGCCCGGCGGAGAGGTCAATCAAATCCGCCCCTGCCTCCACGAAGACTTCGGCCACCAACACCGTATCT
>CAZVLI010000830.1:0-2284 GCA_964627965.1 uncultured Rhodospirillales bacterium | reverse complement strand
GGTGGTGTCGACGGCGCCCAGATAGACCCCGACGACACGCACGCCCCACGGTGCCAGTTCCGCGCGCGCGCCCTGGGTCAGCGAATTGGCGGCGGCCTTGGAGGCGCAATAGGAGCCCATCGCCGGCAGGTTCACGTGCGCCAGCACGGTCAGGATGTTGACGATCACGCCGCGGTTGCGGGCCTTGAAGCCCGGCGCCAGGGCGCGGATCAGGCGTAGCGGTCCGAAATAGTTGACCAGCATCGCGGCTTCGGCGGCGGCCATGTCGTCGGCGTCGAGCAGGCCCGACAACCCGTTCACGCCGGCATTGTTCACGAGGATGTCGACCCTGTCGCCGACCTGATCGGCAAGCGCGGCGACGCTGGCCGGATCGCCCAGGTCGAGCGCGACCGGCTCGACATTGTCCGTTCGTGCGATCTGGCCGGGGTCGCGGGCGGCGGCCAGGACGCGGGCCGCGCCGGCCTTGGCGAAGGCCGCGACGAGTTCCTGGCCGATGCCGCCGGTGGCGCCGGTGACCAGCACCGTGCGTCCGGCGATGTCGTCGTTCGGATCCAAGCTCACCTCCCCCTCGCCGGCGACGAACACCGCCTGGCCGGCCGCGTCCAGTCGCAAGGTCATCGTCGTCGCCATGCCGGCGCTCAGGCCCGGCGCCAGGTGCGCCATCACCACCGGCCCGTCGTCCAGCTTCACGGAGCCGTATCGCCACGGCAGCCGGGCACGGAAAAAGTCGGTCAGACTGTGGCGTAGCTCGCTTGCCGCCAGCACCGTGCCGCGCCGCGACCAGGGCCGCCAGGCGATGTCGTCGCTGAGGCAGACCGGACAAGTCTCACGCGGCGGATAGATGGTATCGCCACAGGCGGCGCAGGCCGGCAAACGGTCGCCGCCGCGTGCCGCCTCGGCCGTCAGCGCCAGCGCCGGGCGGCCACGTATTGCAGGCGGGCGGTCGGGCCGGCGTTTCATCAGGCCGCCGCCTTCAGGATCGCGGCGGCGCTGCACAGGCCACGGTCGTAGGTAACTGTCCCGTAGCCGCTGACCAGGCCGACGGCAGCATTCTCGACGGCGAGGCCGAGCGGCCGGCCGGTAAGCTGGCGCAAGGTCTCGGTGATGCCGATGAAGCCGCCGGCCGCGCCGGCTTGGCCCAGCGACAGCTGGCCGCCATTGGTGTTCACCGGCAGCGCCTGGCCGACGCCGACGCCACGCTCGTTGACGAAGGCGGCCGCCGTGCCGGGATCGCAGAAACCAAGCTCTTCCAGCTGCATGAACACCACGACCGGATAGTCGTCGTAGGCCTGCAGGCAGTCGATGTCGTCGGGTCCGACGCCGGCCTGGGCGTAGAGCCGGTCGCGGTTGCCGGCCCAGCCGCCGAGGCGCTGCACCGGGTCGTCCCCGAAACTGTGGTGGCGTTCCACCGCGCCGGCGAGATGGACGTAGGGGATGCCGAGCGCGCGGGCGCGATCTTCGCTCATCACCAGGAAGCCCTCCGCGCCGCAGCACGGCATCACGCAGTCATAGAGCCCCAGCGGTGGCGCGATCGGCCGGGCGTTGAGGTATTGCTCCAGGCTCAGCGGGCCGCGCAGCAGCGCCATCGGGTGGGCCTGGCCGTGGCGACGCTGCGCCAGGCAGAGGGCGCCGAAGTCCTCCCGCGTGGTGCCGGTCTCACGCATGTAGTGGTCGGTGATCAGCGCGAACACCTGGTTCGGGCCGCCGGCGCCGTAGGGGAGCACCGCATCGCGCGAGAAGTTGGAGAAGCCGCCGACCAGACCGGCGAAGGCGCCGTCGCCCATCGTGTCGGCAGCAAGGCAGGCAACAACCTCGACGTCGCCGGCCTGCACCGCGCGGGCCGCACGTTGGGTCGCCAGGACGGCGCTGGCGCCGCCCAGCGGCAGGTCCAGGCACCAGCCCAGTTCCATGCCGAGATGCTCGGCCAGTGCGACGGAGTGATCGGGCGCGAGGCCATAGCTGGCGACGGCGAGCCCGTCCACCTCGCGCTTGGCGAGGCCGGCATCCGCCAGCAGCGCGGCCAGGGTCTGGCCGAGAAACCAGTGCACGCCGCGTCGCGTGCCGCGGGCATAGCCGAAGCTGACCGGGCAGGCGAGCACGACGCCGGCATAGTCTCGCGGCATCGCGTCGGTCATGGCCTAGGATAACGCGGGCGCGGCAAGTTTGCCGCTGGCAATCGCGATTCTTATACTCGCGGTCGGCGACGCGGTGTCTGGATGGACGCGCGCAGCAGGGGAAGTAGGGTGGTTTCGATCCGTGCGGCGGCGTTCGGCGCAGCACTGGT
>CAZVLI010000829.1:2075-2291 GCA_964627965.1 uncultured Rhodospirillales bacterium | reverse complement strand
GCGAGGGAGCGGCACAGATGCAGCTGGAATTGCTGGAACAGCAGACCAAGGCACAGACCGAGAGCGAGGAGGCCCGCCTGCGGGCCGCCAAAGCGCTGGCCGAGTCGCTGTCGGTGCAGCGCCAATATGCCGAGAGCGAGCTGGCCCGCGCCGAACGCCTGGTCGCCGCCGGCACCATGCCGCGCCGCGACCTGGATCGTATCCGGACCGCCGCGT
>CAZVLI010000829.1:0-2060 GCA_964627965.1 uncultured Rhodospirillales bacterium | reverse complement strand
CCCAGGCCGCCACCGCTGTCGCCGAACTCGGCGCCGCCCGCGCCGCGCAGCAACGGCTGGCCGTGCTGGACCAGGAAGTCGCGCTGCTGGAGCACAAGGCCGGCGAACTGCGCGCGGCGCTGCAACGGGCCGAGATCGAGATCGAGGACCATGTCCTGCGCGCGCCGGTCGGCGGCGTGGTCAGCCGAACCTTCGTCACCGCCGGCGAGTTCATCAGCCCGGGCCAGCGCGTCGCCCTGCTGCACGACCCCGACGCCGTCTACGTCGAGGCGCTGATCAAGGAGACCGATGTCGGCCGTCTGCGCGTCGGCCAACCGGTGGCGCTGCACGTCGATGCCTATCCGGACGAGACCTTCAGCGGCGAGGTCGCTCGCATCGGCCACGCCGCGACCTCGGAGTTCTCGCTGCTGCCGAACCCGAACCCGTCCGGTAACTTCACCAAGGTGACGCAACGCCTGCCGGTGAAGATCGCGGTCACCCAGGTCGAGGGGCGCCTGCGGCCCGGCATGATGGTCGAAGTGGACATCGATGTCCGTTGACACCATCGGGGCGGACGCCCGTCCGGCCCTGAAATGGCTGGCGATGGCGACCGTGATGATCGGCTTCATGTCGGCCATCCTTGCCTCGACCATGATCAACGTCGCCATCCCCGACATCATGGGCACGTTCGGCGTCGGCCAGGACGTCGCGCACTGGATGTCGACCGGCTTCCTGTCGGCGATGACGGTCGCAATGCTGCTGAACGCGTTTCTCGCCGGACGGCTGGGACCGCAGCTCACCTACCTGCTGGCCGTCGCCGTGTTTGCCGCCGCCTCGGTGATTGGCATGGTGGCGACCAACATCGACCTGGTGATCTTCGCCCGCATCGCGCAAGGCGCCTGCGCCGGCCTGCTGCAACCTCTGGCGATCACCGTGATCTACCCGGCCTTCCCGCCGGAGGAGCGCGGCAAGGCGATGGGCATCCTGTCTATGGGCATCGTGCTCGGCCCGGCGCTGGGACCGACCGTCGGCGGCCTGATCGTGGACGAGTTCGGCTGGCGCCCAGTCTTCGTCGCCAGCTTGCCGTTCATGGCGCTCGGCGCGTTGATGGCGGTGCGCTGGATGCCGCGTTACGCCATCGGCGCCGAGAACCGCCCGTTCAACTGGATCAGCTTCGCGCTGGTCACCACGGCGGTCGCGGCGATCCTGACCGGGCTGTCGAACAGCCACCGCCTGGGCTGGGATTCCGCCTACGTCGTCGCCTGCCTCGTCATCTGTGCGCTGTCGACGCTGGCCTTCACCGCATGGGAGGCGACCAGCCGCAACCCCCTGCTCCAGGTGCGCCTGTTCACCGACCGCAACTTCATGCTGATGTCGATCATCGGGTTCATCTTCGGCGCCGGCATGTTCGCGTCGTTCTATCTGATCCCGCTCTTCGTCCGCACGGTACAGTTCGTCGATGCCACCACGGCCGGGTTGATCCTGATGCCTGGCGGACTGGTGCTGGTGGCGCTGTTCCCGATCAGCGGCATGCTGGCGCAGCGCATGCCCGCCCATGCCACCATCGGTGCGGGCCTGATCATCTTCGGTGTCGGCACCGTCGCCATGGCCGTGGCCGACGCCAACACGTCCTTCTTCATGGTCGCGCTACTGTCCACGATCGGCCGTTTCGGGCTCGGCGTGGCGATGCCATCGATGAACCTGCACGGCCTGCGCTCGCTGAGCCCGGCCATGCTGGCCTACGGCGCCGGCACGATGAACTTCCTGCGCCAGCTTGGCGGCGCGCTCGGCACCAACGCGTCCGCGATCATCCTCGAAACGCGGGTCGAATCGCACCGCGAAGTGCTGCTCTCGACCCAGACCGCGCACAATCCGGCAACTGCGGAGTGGCTGCGCCGCGTTGGCGAACTGCTCGACCAGGCCGGCGTCGCCGGCATCGAGCGCCTGCCCGCGACCTTCGGCTACCTCGTTCGCACCGTGCTGGCACAGGCCAACACGCTGTCCTATCAGGACGCCTTCACAATGCTGGGGCTGCTGTTCTTCGTCGCCGCCTACGTGTTCGCGGCCTCCCGCGAGCGCCG
>CAZVLI010000828.1:0-2298 GCA_964627965.1 uncultured Rhodospirillales bacterium | reverse complement strand
ATCTCAGCCATCCGAGCTTCAATTTGCGCAACATACGACTGGTACTGGCGCAGAGCTTCCGGGTCGCCGAGAAAGTGAAAGTCGAACACCTCCTTTGACTGCCGGTAAAGGTCGCCACGGGCTTCGTCGGCGGCCTGCGACAAGCGCTCGATCCGTGCCGCTTCACGTGTCCACTGGTCGTTGAGGTGTAGGGCGATACCCCCCAGGACGCCGGTCACAACAACCAGCGTCATCAGCGCAAGCCCGTACAATGTTTGTAGGCTCTTCAGGGAGTTCAGCCACGTCATCAATCTGTCATCCACACGGATGATCGGCTGAAATCAACCACTCCTGTCAAGGACCGGGTAAATGGCACAGCGCGTACGCTACGGTCAGTCGGACATGCTTCGGATAGATAAGCTCGGGCTCATGCATACGCGGGCCAGGCAGAAATGGCACATAGCGGTTGATGATTTAGAGGGGAGGATTCGGTCATGCTCTTGGGCCAAGAGAACGTCTGGATCCAAGGCGAATTCTCGCCCACGACTGTCGCCGCGTTCTCTTTCATTTCAAGCGCTAGAACTTGCAGCGGGTCTCCGGCTTGTCGATGCCGAGCGTGTCGAGGTTGTTGGTCCGGTGCAGGAAACCCTCGATCGGTGCGCGTTCGATCACCCAGATGTCGCTTGCCAGCAGGATCGGCTGGCGGAGCTGGTTGTCCCAGGGGCGGAAGCTGGCGACCGCGCCCTTGAACACGTCGAGCTCGAAATCGGGTTCGCGCAGGCGCGCGGCGATCTGCTCGTAGTCGGCCGAGCCACTGCGCTGCACCGCCGCGAAGATCGCCTTCACCGCTGCCCATGCGGCCCAGCCGACGCTGTCCATCGGTCGCTTGGCGGCCTTGCGGAAGCGCTTGGTGAGCTGTGGCGCGCCGTGGCGTTCCCAGCTCCAGTGCCAGGCCACGGCGCCGAGCCCGGCGGCGCCGACCACCACCTGGGGCTTGGCGGTGGCGTAGGGCACGTCGCGGGCGAACTCGCCGTCGCTGTCGGCGACGAAGACGACGTCGTAGTCGTCCTTGCCGGTGAGCAGCGTGACGTTGTTCTTGTCGCGCTCGCGCGGGTCGTTCGACAGTAGGAACGGCCGTCGCTCGACCACGTCGAGCCCGTACTTGCGCGCCGACAGCGCGAAACGGTCGGCGAAGGCTGCGTCGGCCTCGCTCGGCCCCTGAAGCAGCAGCACGTCGCGCCACTTGCGCTGCGCCAGGTACTGCGCCAGCGCGTCCATCTCCATGGCCAGGCTGGGAATCATGTGCAGCAGGTGCGGCTGGCAGTCGGCGGCGCGCAGCCGATCGTCACGCGCGCTGACGTTGAACAGGAGGATGTCCTGGTCGCGGGTCTGGCGCGCGATGTGCGCCGACGCGTCGGCCGGCAGGTCGAGCACGAACAGCCGGGTACCGGCCTCGCGCATCTTCGCGATGTGTTCCAGCAGGGCCGCCGGCGACTTCTCCCGCTCGCGTTGCAGCTTCAGCGTGACGTTCGCCGCGGCGGCCGGGAACTTCAGTTCCCGGACCGCGGTGACGGCGCCGCTATAGGGTCGGCCGAGCGGTCGCAACAGGTAGCGCGCCTCGGCCTTCGACTTGCTGTAGCGCCGGTCGCCCTTCAGTTCCAGGTAGCCGATCGCCAGCTCCGCGGCGCTGGCGGCACCGACCAGCCAGAACACCGCGAAGGCAGCGAGTACGGCGGCGATCTGCCGCTGCACGCCGATCAATCGTCGATCAGCACGGTATGCGGCACGCGGCCGACACGGATCGACGTGAGCGCCTTGCGGTCGGCCATGTCGATCACCGTCACGTCGTCGCTGAGCCCGTTGGCCACGTAGAGCCGCGCGTTGTCGCGCGTCAGCGTGGCGTTCCAGGCGCGCTTGCCGACCAGCACGTAGTCCTCGACCTCGCGGCTGGCGACGTTGACGAAGGCGACGTGATTGGCCCGGCCCAGCGCGACGATGGCCGTCTTGCCGTCGGTTGTCATGGTGATGCCGACCGGCGTCACGTCCTCGCGCCGCATGCCGCGCGGCAGGAAGTCGATCTCGGCGACCTTGGCGTAGCCGTCCGTGTCCAGCACGGTGACCGAGCCGCCGAGCTCGGTGGAGACCCAGAGCTGCTTGCGGTCGGCGGTCAGCACCATGCGGCGCGGACGGTTGCCGACGACGACATTGTGCGTGATGGCATTCGTCTTGACGTCGACGACGTGGACCATGTTGGCGACTTCGGAGGTGACGTAGACGACGTTGCCGTTCGGGTGTGCCAGGATGCCCTCGGGCTCCTCG
>CAZVLI010000827.1:0-2301 GCA_964627965.1 uncultured Rhodospirillales bacterium | reverse complement strand
CTTCGGCGGCGCCGACGCGGACAAGCTCTATGGCGGCGAAGGTGCCGACACCCTGAATGCCGGCGAAGGCAAGGACACGCTGGTCGGCGGTGCCGGCGCCGACAGCCTGGTCGGCGAGGCCGGCGACGACCGCCTTGATGGCGGCGCCGACGACGACACGCTGGAGGGCGGGTCCGGCCGCGACAAGCTCTACGGCGGCGATGGCGCCAACAGCCTGTTCGGTGGCGACGACAAGGACCAGCTGTTCGGCGGCAACGACGCCGATACGCTGGACGGCGGCGACGGCAGCGACAAGGCCAAGGGCAACGCCGGCGCGGACAGCATCGTCGGTGGCGGCGGCGCCGACTCGCTCTACGGCGGCAACGACGACGACACGCTCGAAGGCGGCGACGACAACGATCGGCTCTACGGCGATCGCGGCAACGACTCGCTGGACGGCGGCGAGGGCGGCGACCGGCTGTTTGGCGGCGACGGCTTCGACACGCTGGAAGGCGAGGCCGGCAACGACCGATTGGAGGGCGGGTCGGATTCCGACCTGCTGGTCGGCGGCGACGGCAACGACCTGCTCTTTGGCGGCGAGAAAGTCGACACGCTCTTCGGCGGCGGCGACGACGACAAGCTGTACGGCGGCGACGGCCCCGACGAACTCTATGGCGGCGAGGGCAGCGACTCGCTCTACGGCGGCGGCGACGAGGGCGATTTCCTCGACGGCGGCGCGGGCAGCGACAAGCTCTACGGCGGCGATGGCAACGACACGCTGGTGTGGGACGATGCCGACAGCCGGATCGACGGCGGCAAGGGCGACGACCTTTTGATCGCCGACGACGGCGGCCTGCTCGACCTGTCCAACGTGAAGAACATCGAGCGCGTCGATCTCGGCGGCGACGACTCCGCCGCGGCCGAGGGCTCCGGGACGTCGGTCTCGCTGTCCAAGGCCGATGTGCTGCGCGCCACCGATGGCGACAACGAGCTGTTCATCGACGGCGACGCCGGCGACACGGTCACGCTGGAAGGCAACAACTGGACCAAGGTCGCCGACGACGAGACCGACGGCGACGATGTCTTCGACGTCTACACCGACGGCAACGCGACGGTGTCGATCGACGACCTGATCAAGGTCGAGACCGACGACGGCGGGACCAGCTGATGGCCGGCGACGACCAGGCACCGGGCCCGGACGCGGCGCAAGACGCGGGACTGCTGCAGGACGACGACGCGGCGTTGACCGCCGCGCTGGAAGGCGCCGGTGCCACCGCCGCCGCAGCACCGGCCACCGCCGGCACGGGGCCGGCTTTGGCGATCGCCGACCTGCTCGCCGACGGTAACAACGAGGTCGTGCTGTTCGACGATGGCGACGTGCACGCCCTGACGCTCACCGGCGGCCAGGTGGTCGCCGAAGGCGTGGTCGACGCGCACGTCACCGAGACCGGAGCCGACGTCTCCGGCTACCACTACGTCACCTTCGACGGCGGCCTGACGCTCTACTACCAGGACGGCTTCCAGCTCGTGTTCGGCGGCGACGAAGGCGCCTGACGCGCCCTGCCCACTCCGCTACACTTCGCGGCAAAGAAGCGGAGTGAAACGGCATGCACCTGACCATGAGCCCCGAGGACCAGGCCTTTCGCGACGACGTCCGCGCGTTCCTCGACGCCGAGCTGACGCCGGAGATGCGCGAGGCGACCAACCTCACCAGCGGCGTCTTCTCCGACATCGAGATCGGCCGGCGCTGGCACAAGATCCTCTACGACAAGGGCTGGATCGCGCCGAGCTGGCCGGTGGAGTACGGCGGCACCGGCTGGTCGGAGATGCAGAAGTACATCTACAACGTGGAGAGCGCGCGCGCCGGGGCGCCGCGACTGTTCTCCATGGGCCTGCGCATGTGCGGGCCGGTGGTGATGAAGTTCGGCCGCCAGGACCAGAAGGACGAGGTGCTGCCGCGCATCCTGGCCGGCGAGGACACCTGGTGCCAGGGCTACTCCGAGCCCGGCTCCGGCTCCGATCTGGCCTCGCTGCAATGCCGCGCGGTCTCCGACGGCGACGACTACGTCATCAACGGCACCAAGATCTGGACCACCGGCGCGCACTACGCCAACAAGATGTTCTGCCTGGTCCGCACCTCGACCGAGGGCAAGCCGCAGGAAGGCATCTCCTTCGTCCTGATCGACATGGACACGCCTGGCATCAAGGTCGAGCCGATCATCACCATCGCCGGCGACCACGAGGTCAACCAGGTGTTCTTCGACAATGTGCGGGTGCCGAAGGCGAATCGCGTCGGCGAGGAGAACCAGGGCTGGACCGTCG
>CAZVLI010000826.1:0-2304 GCA_964627965.1 uncultured Rhodospirillales bacterium | reverse complement strand
GAGCAGGCGTTGGCGGAGGACTGCGCCCGCGTGCCGGTGGTCGTATCGGCGGAACCGGTCCGGGTGCGCTGCGATGCCGATGTCGTCATCGACCGCTTCGACGTCTGGCGCCACGGGCCGCACGCGGTCTATCGCGAGGGCGACGCCTGGCGTGTCGAGACGGTTGCCGGGACGCTCGGCGAGCGGCCCTGGGTCCGCCGACGCTATACGACCGAGACCCGTTGCAGCGGCGGCTTGCGCGATGGCGGCAGGTTGTCGCGCAGGTCGGCGACAAGATCGTCGCGCAGGGGCCGGCGCGTTGGGTCTTCCCAGAGGTTCACGCGCTGCTGCGGGTCGTTCCGCAGATCGTAGAGTTCGCCCTCGGAGCCGTCGTGTCGGGTGCCCGGCTCATAAGTCGTCACCAGCATGTCGTCGCGATAGAGACTGCGCACCCGTACCTCGATGTCGAACACGTCGGAGTCCCACTCCGTGAAGACGCGTTCGCGGCTCGCGTTTTCGGCGAGGGGCAGGGGCTTGCCCTGCATCCAGTCCGGCGCGTCGACGCCGGCGATGCGACAGAAGGTCGGCGCCAGGTCGACCTGGCCGACCGGCGATGCGACCACGCACGGGCTCTCGCCGGATTCGGGCGCCGGACGCCAGATCATCGGCAACCGCATCAGCGCGTCGACGTGATAAGGCCCCTTGAACAGGAGGCCGTGGTCGCCCTGAAACTCGCCATGGTCGGTGGTGTAGATCACGTCCGTCGCGCCGCCCCAGTCGCGCTCGTCGAGGTAGTCCATCACCCGGCCCAGCGCCTCGTCGATCAGTTCGTTTTCGACGTGGGTCAGGGCGTCGATCTCTCGGACCTGGTCGGGCGTCATCTCGGCCGGTACGAACTTCGCCGGTGCCTCGTAGTTGGAGACCAGCCGGCCCTCGAACCAGTCCAGCCAGTGGCGCGGCTTGCCTTCCAGCAGCTTGCGCGCCGCCGCGGCCGAGCCGGGATAGCCGGCCGGCAGGTCGAGTTGGCGCCACGGCACGCGGCCGACCTCGGAGGCCGGCGGATCCCACGGGTGGTGCGGGTCGGGAAAGCTCATCCAGCAGAACCAGTCGGCGTCGTCGGGCAGCGCCTTCAGCCAGGCGATGGTGCGCTCGGCGACCCAGTCGGTGTGGTAGAGCTCGCGCGGCACCGGGTTGACGTGGACCTGGCAGGCGCCGGTATCGCCGCCGCCGGCGTGGTTCACTAACCGCTCCGGCGTCAGATTGGGGTAGAAGCCGGCGACGTGCTCGCGGTGCTCGGCGGCGAGCCAGCGCGGGTAGTGCCAGGGCCCCTGCGCGCCGTGCATCGCCAGCTCCATGTGCTGGAAACCGTGCGCCGGACCGAACTTGCCGGCCAGCGCGAAGCCGTTGTCGGCGAAGCGATGCTCCAGGTCGAGCGCTGGCTCGAAGTGCGCCTTGCCGATCAGCGCCGTCGCATAGCCGGCGTCTTGCAGCACCTGCGCGACGCTGGGCGCGTCGGGCGCCAGCGGCACGCCGTTCATGGTGACGCCATGCGTGCGCACATACTGCCCGGTCAGCATGGTGGCGCGCGCCGGCATGCACACCACCGACTGCGCCTGCGCGCGGGTGTAGCGGATGCCGGCGGCGGCGAGCCGGTCGGCGACCGGCGTCCGCGCGATGGCGCCGCCGTTGCAGCCGAGCGCGTCGTAGCGCTGCTGGTCGGTGGTGACGAACAGGATCTTCCGACCCACGGCGCCTAGCCCCGCAGCTTCGGCGGGCGGATGTGCTGCCAGGGGTCGTTGAACTTCACGTCCCCGACCGGCACCTCGATCAGGACCGGGCCGCCGGCGCCGAGGCCCTTCTCGATGGCGCCCTTGAGCTCGTCCGGGCTGGTCGCGCGCAGGCCCATGGCGCCGAAGCTCTCGGCCATGGCGACGAAGTCGGGGTTCTTCAGGTCGGTGGCCAGGACGCGGCCGCCATGCAGCTCCTGCTGCATCCGCTTCACGTTGCCGAAGGCGCCATCGGCGAAGACAATGCCGACCACGGGGATGTTGTAGAGCACGGCCGTGGCCAGTTCCTGCACGTTGTACATGAAGCCGCCATCGCCGTTTACCGAGACCACGGGACGATCGGGGCAGGCGACCTTGACGCCGAGCGCGGTGCCATAGCCGGCGCCGAGCGTGCCCTGGTAGCCCGAGGTCACGAAGCTGCGCGGCCGGGACATCTCGATGCTCTCGCGACCGACGTAGGAGACCTGGGTCAGGTCGTCGACGTAGATGCCGTCGTCCGGCAGGGCGGCGCGGATGGCATCGGCATAGGCGACCTGCG
>CAZVLI010000825.1:0-2312 GCA_964627965.1 uncultured Rhodospirillales bacterium | reverse complement strand
AGGTTAATTAACACAAGAGCTTGTTTCTCATAAATACCTACCTGACCTACCTTCCGATCGCGGACCCGAGCAACGCCGAGGTCCGCCTCGCGCAGGATGTGTCGCGCCCGGCTCTCGTCCTCGCGGAGCACCATCAGGCGGCGCTGGATGGCGTTGATCGAGCCTTCGAGCACGGAGGTGTGCGCGTCGAGCAGCACGGCCTCGATGCCGGCGTCCTTCAGCAGCGCCTGGACGTAGGACAGCAGCACCGGATCGTTGCTTCGGAACAGCTCGACCATCCGGCTGTGCGCTCCTGAGTAATATCTTGCGACATTTGGTCGCAACGAGCGACCGCCCCTCGCTTTTATGCTCCGCCGCGACAAGTCGGGTCAATGACGGCCCAGGACGACAAAGGGAAAGCCACCGTGGCCGACATCGTGCCGCTGAAACCGGACCAGGCGCAGACGCCGGCGCCGTCGATCGACCGGCTGCTGAAGCTGGCCGGCGAGGACATCGCCAAGGTCAACCAGGTGATCGTCACCCGCATGGACAGCCGGGTGGCGCTGATCCCAACGCTGGCGGGGCACATCATCGCTGCCGGCGGCAAGCGGCTGCGCCCGCTCCTCACGCTGGCGGCGGCGCGGCTGGTCGGCTATCGCGGCGAGCGCCACATCAAGCTGGCGGCCTGCGTGGAGTTCATCCACACCGCGACGCTGCTACACGACGACGTGGTCGACGAGAGCGACCTGCGACGCGGCAACGCCACCGCCAACGTGCTGTGGGGCAACCAGGCCAGCGTGCTGGTCGGCGACTTCCTGTTCACCCGCTCGTTCCAGCTCATGGTCGAGGACGGCAGCCTCGAAGTGCTGAACATCCTGGCCAACGCCTCGGCCGTGATCGCCGAGGGCGAGGTGCAGCAGCTGCAGATCTCCAACGACACGGCGACCACCGGGGACGCCTACCTCGAGGTCATCACCGCGAAGACGGCGGCGCTGTTCGCGGCGGCGTGCGAGATCGGCGCCGTGGTCGCCGGCCGGCCGGCGGCGGAACAGGTCGCGCTGGCGAGCTACGGCAAGAACCTCGGCATCGCGTTCCAGCTGGTCGACGATGCGCTGGACTACGCCGCGCGGCAGGAAGAACTCGGCAAGACGATCGGCGACGACTTCCGCGAGGGCAAGATCACGCTGCCGGTGGTACTGGCGTTCCGGCGCGGCACCGACGAGGACCGTGCCTTCCTGCGCCGCTGCCTGGAGAAGGGCGAGCAGGGCCCGGACGACCTGAAACAGGCGATCGCGATGTTCGAACGCCTGGGCGCGATTGCCGACACCATCGAGCGGGCACGGCACTACGGCGCGATGGCGCGCGACGCCCTGGCCATCTTCCCGCAGAACGACGCCAAGCTGGCGCTGAACGACGTCGTCGAATTCTGCATCGCCCGCGCGCACTGACGCCGGCGCGCGTCGGCTAGTCCTCGAGCCCCTTCACCAACCGCTTGATGTAGGCCACGGCCTGATCGGTGAGGTCGTGGCCGTCATCGAGCTTGGCCTCGATTTCCTCTTCGAGCAGGTCGATCAGCGCGCGGTAGACGGCGCGTTTGCGGCGTGAGTATTTCGACAGCATCAGGTCGACGCGGATGCGCTCGACCAGCCCGCGCATCTGCGCCGCGTCCAGGCGCTGCCCCTCGCTCAGCGACGATTTGATGCGGGCGAAGACCTTCTCGACCTTCTCGTCGTCGATCTCGGCCTTGCTGCGCGCTGACTTGCCCTCGCTCATCGGCGTTCCCTCGAAAGCCCACTGCCCGGCCGGCTCGGACGCGGGCCGCTAGCGCTTCAGGCACTTGGCGCACTTGCAGCCGACCGGCTTGATGTACTCATCGAAATACTCGCGACCGTAGTTGTAGGTGATCTCGTCGCCGGGGCGGATGCGCTTGATCGCCTCGATGAAGATCTTGTTCTTCTTCTCATCGTGCACCGCCTGCGCGTTCGGCTTGCAGGCATGGTTGATGTAGCGCGCCAGGTTGGAGCGCGGCGAGCCGTCGATGGTCTTCTTGTCGTCGAGCCGGAACAGGTAACGGTTGGGGTTCTCGTCGGCCTCGTCGTTGTCGATGCGCGGGCCGGTATACTCGATCACCGTGTCGCCCTTGCGGAACTCGCGAACCGCCCGCAGACCGAGGCCCGCGGACGAGCGGAACACCTTGAAGTCAGCCTTCTTGGCCATCGCGGCGACCTTCACCATTGCGGCCCGCGCGGGCCTTCGCTATAAGCGCACCCCGGATCGGCGGAGTGTAGCTCAGCCTGGTAGAGCACTGTCTTCGGGAGGCAGGGGTCGGAGGT
>CAZVLI010000824.1:0-2314 GCA_964627965.1 uncultured Rhodospirillales bacterium | reverse complement strand
GTCCACGATCGGCAACGACCGGTCGGTCGTGGGCACATTGTGGTCAGCCGTGGCCACCGTGCGCTCGGGGCGGCGGACCCGGCGGCCGGCCATGCGCAGCCCCTCGAAGGCCTGCGGGCTGGTCACCTCGTGCACGAGGTGACGGTCGATGTAGAGGATGCTGGCGCCGTCGGGTTGCTCCTCGACGACGTGACTGTCCCAGATCTTGTCGTACAGCGTCCTCGGACCGGCCATCTCGCTCGCTTCCTCTCCGGTGTTTTCTTGTGGTCGACGCCTACTTCTTGGCGTCGTCGGCCTGGCGCCGATGGTCCTGCCGTTCGGCGATGCGGGCGGACTTGCCGCGCCGGCCGCGCAGGTAATAGAGCTTGGCGCGGCGCACGCGGCCGCGGCGCACCACCACGATCGACTCGATCCGCGGCGAATGCATCGGGAAGACGCGCTCCACGCCCTCGCCGTAGCTGATCTTGCGCACGGTGAACGAGGAGTTCAGGCCGGCCCGCTTGATGGCGATGCACACGCCCTCGTAGGCCTGCACGCGCTCGCGCGTGCCCTCGACCACCTTCACGTTCACCCGGAGCGTGTCGCCCGGACCGAACTCGGGCACCGCCCGCTGCTCCAACAGCGCGTCTTGCTGTTCTTTTTCGAACTGCTGCAACAGGTTCATCGCCCGTTCCTTTCGCTCATTCCTCGGCGCCGTACCGATCCCACAGATCGTGGCGGCGCTGCCTGGTTACCAACTCGGCCTGCTGGCGACGCCAGCGGGCGATCTCCTCGTGGTTGCCGGAGAGCAGAACCTCCGGCACCTCGTGCCCCTCCCACTGGCGGGGCCGGGTGAACTGCGGATATTCCAGCAGCCCGCCCGCGAAACTCTCCTCCGTCAGCGCCGCCGGATCGCCGATCACGCCCGGCAACAGCCGCACGATCGCATCCAGCAGCACCAGCGCCGCCGGCTCGCCGCCGGACAGCACCACGTCCGCGACCGAGATCTCCTCGGCCTGTCGCGCGTCCAGCACGCGCTGGTCGATGCCCTCGAAGCGGCCGCAGATCACGACCGCTCCCGGCCCCTCGGCCAGCGCCCGCACCCGCTGTTGCGTCAACGGCTTACCGCGGGCGGACATGCACAACAACGGCACGCCATCGGTCCCGGCCGCCGCCATGGCTTTGCCCACTGTCGCGTCGACCGCATCGGCCACCACGTCGGGGCGCATCACCATGCCGGGACCGCCGCCGAAGGGCGTGTCGTCCACGGAGCGGTGTTTATCGCGGGAAAAGTCCCGAATGTCCACCGTTTCCAGCGCCCAAAGACCACGTTCCAGCCCCTTGCCCGCGAGCGACAGGCCGAGCGGTCCGGGGAACATGTCCGGGAACAGCGTGAGGAGCCAGGCGGTCCAGGGCTGGGTCATGTCGCGACCGCCGTTTTCGGGCACGCGGAGCTTGCCGATCCAGGTTTGTCGAACCCGCCAAGTCGACTTTCAGGTCGCCTTGCTCGGTAAGGGAGGCGCGGAGAGCGAACAGCACAGGCAGCGCGCCCACTCGCGCATCGCTCGTCACGCGGATGGACGTGGATGCCCCGAACAAGTCGGGGCATGACAAAGTTGTTCAATGACATAGAAGCTTCGTCATGCCCGGGCTTGTCCCGGGTATCCACGTCGTAACGTTGCCATCGGCGTTGCAGAACCATCGCCATGCCGATACCGCAACTTTCCGCGTCTCCGCGCCTCCGCGTGAACCTATTCATCATCGGACCAGTCCACGATCAGGCGGCCGTGGGCGACGTCGACCTCTGGCACCGCGTCCTTGGTGAAGGGGACCAGGAAGGCGGCGCCGTCGCGGGGTTCGATTTCGAGAATGTCGCCGGCGCCGTGGTTGGCGACGTTCACCACCCGGCCGAGGCCGCGCCCGTCCGGCGCCTGGGCCTCCAGGCCGATCAGGTCGGCGAGATAGAACTCGTCGTCGTCCTCGGTGGGAGGCAGGGCATCGCGTTCGACGTAGAGGCGGGTGCCCTTCAGGGCCTGGGCGGCGTCGCGGTCGGTGACGCCGTCGATCGCGGCCAGCAGGTCGCCCTTGGCCTTGCCCTTCAGCGTCAGCGTGTAGCTGCGCCCGGCCTCGTCGCTAAGCGGCCCGTAGGCGGCGACGTTCTCCGGCGCCTCGGTGAAGGTCTTCAGCTTCACCAGCCCGCGCACGCCGTGCGCGCCGGCAATCGCCGCCAGCAGGACCGGGGCGCCGGGTTCGCGGGATGGCATGGGAAGCGCTCACGCGCCGGCGGCCTCAGGCCTCGCCGCCGGCCTCCTCGCTCGCGGCCTCTTCGGCCGGG
>CAZVLI010000823.1:0-2314 GCA_964627965.1 uncultured Rhodospirillales bacterium | reverse complement strand
ACGAACAGGTTGGGGAAGCCCGGCACGAGCGTGCCCTTGTAGGCCTCGGCGCCGCCGGCCCACCGGTCGTGCAGGCGCACGCCGTCGCGACCCACGATCTGCATCGGCACCAGGAAGTCGTTGGCCTGGAACCCGGTGGCGAACACGATGGCGTCGAACGCGTAGTCCTGGCCATGCGCGCGCACGCCGGTCTCGGTGATGCGCTCGATCGGATCGTCGGAGACGTCGACCAGCGTGACGTTGTCGCGGTTGTAGGTCTGCCAGTAGCCGGTATCGACGCACAGCCGCTTGCAGCCGATCACGTTGTGTGGCGACAGCAGTTCCGCGGTCTCCGGATCGTTCACGGTCTCGCGGATCTTCTCGCGCACGAACTCGGCCGCCGTGTCGTTGGCCTTCTCGTCCAGCAACAGATCGGCGAAGGAGGCCATGAAGGTGATACCGCCGTAGGCCCAGCGGCTCTCGAATTCCTTGCGGCGATCCTCGTCGGAGGCCGCGATGGCCGACGGGCCGCCGATCTTCAGGTCGATGCCGGGCGGCATCGTCTTCGCCCGGGCGCGGATCTCGTTGTAGTGCGCCTTTACGTCGGCGACGTAGTCGGGATCGAGCGGCTGGTTGTGCGCCGGCACGGTGTAGTTCGGGGTGCGCTGGAACACCGTGAGGTGCTTGGCCTGCTTGGCGATTTCCGGAATCGACTGGATCGCCGACGAGCCGGTGCCGATCACGCCGACCCGCTTGCCGGTGAAGTCGACGCCCTCATGCGGCCACAGGCCGGTGTGGTAGGTCTCGCCCTTGTAGGCGTCGACGCCGTCGATCTTCGGCTTGTTCGGTGCGCTGAGGCAGCCGGTCGCCATCACGACGAAGCGCGCCGTGGTGGTCTTGCCGTCTTCGGTGGTGACGCGCCAGAGCTTGTCGGCCTCGTCGAAGTGGGCAGAGGCCACGCGCGTGTCGAACTGAATGTCGCGGCGCAGGTCGTAGCGGTCGGCGACATGGTTGGCATATTTCAGGATCTCGGGCTGCGGCGAGTAGCGCTCGGTCCACTCCCACTCCTGCTGCAGTTCGTCGTCGAACTGGTAGGAGTACTGCATGCTCTCCACGTCGCAGCGCGCGCCGGGATAGCGGTTCCAGTACCACCCGCCGCCGACGCCGGACCCGGCCTCGAAAACGCGCGCGGAGAAACCCAGGCCGCGCAGCCGGTGCAGCATGTACATGCCGCCGAACCCGGCGCCGACAATCACACAATCGAAATCCGTCGCGGCCATCGGTCGCGTTTCCTCCCATCCGAATTTAGTAAGCTAGGTTACATATTTCACATGCGATGGGCAACCGCCACGCCCGCTGGACGGGAATAGTTGCTATGCTTACCTTATCCTAGGCACTGATCGGCGCGACGAGCGCATGATCGGGCGAAGCTTGATGGGAGAGATGCCGTGTCCGCGATTCCGGCCGAAGCGAGCGAAGAACGCGACGTCATCATCATTGGCGCCGGCGTCTGCGGCATCTACCAGCTGCATCGTGTGCTCCAGATGGGCCTGGACGCGACGGTCCTCGAGATTGGCGGCGATCTTGGCGGTACCTGGTACTTCAATCGCTACCCCGGCGCGCGCTTCGACTCCGAGAGCTACACCTACGGCTATTCGTTCTCACGCGAGGTGTTGGACGAGTGGCACTGGAAAGAGCGGTTCTCCAGCCAGCCGGAGAACCTGAAGTACCTCAACTTCGTCGCCGACAAGTTCAACCTGCGCCCGCACATGCAGTTCAACAGCCGGGTGACCTCCGCGCGGTACGACGAAGCGGCCAATCGCTGGCGGGTGACGGTCAACGACGAGCGTGAGCTGTCCTGCCGCTACCTGATCATGGGCCTGGGCCTGCTGTCGCAGCCGACCTATCCGCGGATCGAGGGCGTCGATAGTTTCAAGGGGCCGTCCTTCCACACCTACTACTGGCCGCACGAGGGCGTGGACCTGGCCGGCAAGCGGGTCGGTATTATCGGTACTGGGGCGACGGCGATCCAGGTGATCGGCGAGATCGCCGACAAGGTCGGCCAGCTCACCGTGTTCCAGCGCCGGCCGAACTGGTGCGCGCCGCTGAACAACAGCCTGATCTCCGACGAGGAGATGGCCGATATCCGTCGCCGCTATGACGACATCTTCGAGACCTGCGCGCGCACGCCGGGCGGCTTCGAGCACGAGCCGGACCGCCGTGGCTACTGGGAGGTGTCGTACGAAGAGCGGGTGAAGCTGTGGGATCGGCTCTACGACGAGCCTGGCTTCGGCATCTGGCTGCAGAACTTCCGCGAAATCTTCACTGACGAGAA
>CAZVLI010000822.1:0-2317 GCA_964627965.1 uncultured Rhodospirillales bacterium | reverse complement strand
GACGCCGAGCTGGCGACGCCGATCACGACCGAGCGTCTGCGCTATGGCCAGCGGGTGACCGTGCTCGGCATCTCCGCGCCGCCGATCATGCGGTCGAGCGAGGCGCTGGCGGCGTTCGGCCCGGCCGCGTTCGGCATCGACGAGGACTTCGTGCCGCTGGAGCGGCTGGCGTCCGGCTAGCCCGCAAGTGTTAGCGGTGCGTCCGCACCCACTCCTGCGCCTGGCGTTCGGCCTCGGCGATCTCCTGTGCCGACATCTCGCCGGCGGCTTCGTCTCGCCCGGCCGCCGCGACGAAGCGCAACACCATGTCCGTGGTCCCGGTCGACGACAGATGGAACCATTTGTGCGCCTGCACCCGGTCCCGCGCCACGCCCTCGCCGTTCTCGTACATCCGGGCGAGGTTGAACTGGGCGTTGGCGTGGCCGTCCTCGGCCGATTGCGAGAGCAGGCGGTGCGCGGTGGCGAAGTCGCCACGCTGGTAGGCCGCCATGCCGTCCTCGTAGTCGCCGGCAAGGGCGGCGCCGGCAAGCCCCAGCAGGACCACGCAGGCGGCAACGATTGGCTTCATGGTGGCGTCCCCCGGTTCGTTGAAACCGGCCTTGATGATAGCCGAATTGACGGTCGCTCGCGGTCGATCACCAAGAGCTGATTGCCGCCTCCAGTGGTGGGAATCAGGATGCGGTGCGGCGTAACCCGCATTGACACCCCCGCCTCCGCCGGGCCAACAGATGAAGCATGTTCATTTATTTCACGGGGCTTGCCCGATGACCGTGGCGCGGCGCGCGCGGCAGGACTGGCAGAAGGAAGCGCGGCGGCAGGAGCTGTTGGACGCGGCCGAGAGCCTGTTCATGAGCGGCGACGGCTCGTTGCCGTCGGTCGCGGCCGTGGCCGGCAAGGCCGGGCTGGCCAAGGGCACCGTCTACCTCTACTTCCGCACCAAGGAGGAGATCTTCCTCGGGCTGCTGGAGTGGCGGCTGGCGGCGTGGATCGACGATGTGCGCGAGGCGCTGTCCGCCGCGCCGGTGCCGCCGGACCCCGATGCGTTGGTCGACGCGGTCTGCCGTTATCTCTTCGCCGAACCGTCGGTGCTGGCGCTGGCGAGCTACGGCAAGTCGACGCTGGAGACCAATGTCGACATGGACCGCTATGTCGGCTTCAAGCGCAGCATCAACGAGAGCCTCGGCCGGCTCGGTGCCGAGGTGCATCGCCTCAATCCCGGGCTCTCCGTGGACGCGGCGACGCGGCTGCTGCTGCACTCCTACGCCTTCGTCGTCGGCCTGTGGCAGTTTACCAGCGCCTCGCCGGAGCGGCGCGCGGCGATGGAGAAGGCTGGCGCCAGCGCGTTGCAGCTCGACTTCAAGACCGAGGTGCGGCGCGGCCTGCTGGCCCTGTGGCGCGGCACCGCGGCGGAGGCGCTGCACGTCGCGAATTGACCGCGGCGCCTCTTGATAACTGACCAGCGGTCATTTATATCGTCACCCGAGGCCACCTTGGGAGACGATGGATGCTATCGCTCAACGTCAACGGTAACGCCCTGCAGGTCGACGCCGACCCCGATACCCCGCTGCTCTGGGTGCTGCGCGACCACCTCAACCTGACAGGTACGAAATTCGGCTGTGGCGTCGCTGCCTGTGGCGCCTGCACCGTGCATGTCGACGGTCAGGCAATGCGCAGTTGCTCGGTCCTCGCCGCCGACGTCCAGGGTGCCGAAATTACCACCATCGAGGGCTTGGCCCCGGTCGAGGCGCCGCACAAGGTGCAGGCCGCCTGGGTCGCGGCGCAGGTGCCGCAGTGTGGCTATTGCCAGTCCGGCATGATCATGGCCGTGGCGGCGCTGCTGGCCGAGAACCCGAAGCCGACCGACGCGGAGATCGACGAGACGATCACCAACGTCTGCCGCTGCGGCACCTATGTCCGCATCCGCGAGGCGATCCACCAGGCGGCGGAGGCGTAGCGATGAACACGAACCTGTCGCGACGCGGTTTCCTGGTCGCCGGCGCGGCCGTCGGCGGCGGCTTGCTGGTCGGCTGTTCCAATGGCGGCAGCGTCTCGCCGCTGGCGGCCGGGGCGAAGCCTGGCGAGGTGGCGCTGAATGCCTGGTTGAAGATCGACCAGGACGGCACCTGCACCGTCGCGGTGCCGCGCCAGGAGATGGGCCAGGGCTGCTACACCGGCCTGGCGCAGCTCGTCGCCGACGAGATGGACGCCGACTGGAACCTCGTCCGCGTCGAACAGGCGCCGATCGACGCGGTCTACGCCAACCGCGCCATGTTCCTGGAGGCGCTGCCGTTCGACGAGAAGGACGATGGCATTGTCG
>CAZVLI010000821.1:0-2321 GCA_964627965.1 uncultured Rhodospirillales bacterium | reverse complement strand
CAGCGACAGCGGCGATGGCGCCCGTATCACCATCGCGGCGGAAGGCGACAGCCCGACACTCGCGGTGGTGTTGACCGATATCCAGGCCGCCGACGTCAACGCCGGCCTGTTCGTCGGCGGCTAGCGTTTGGCCCGATATGTCAGGCCGACCACGCCGTTCTCGTAGCGCTGGCTGTCGACCAACTCCAGTTGCGTGCTCGGTGCCGGAACGAAGAGCGGCCGACCGCTGCCGAGCAGCACCGGGATCATGAACAGGCGGAACTCGTCCACAACGCCCGCCGCAAGGAAGTCGGCGATCACCCCGGTGCCGCCGACCAGCCACGCGGTGCCCTCGTCGCGGTTGTGCAGCTCGTAGGCGAGCCGCGTCGCGTTGGGCACGAACGTCAGCCCCGGCAGATCGGACTCCAGCTTCTCGGAGGTCAGCACGAAGACCTCCTTGCCCCAGTACGGCCAGTCGCCGAACTCGACCGATTGCTGGTAGGTCAGGCGGCCCATCACCACCGTGTCGATATCGGCAATGAAGTCGTCGTAGCCGTAGTCGAGCGTCTCGTAAGGCGCGAGCCACTCGATGGCGCCGTCCGCCGGTGCGATGTAGCCGTCCACGGAGGCGGCGATGTAGAGAACGATCTTCACGGGCCGCTCAGCCGTCGTAGGTGACGCGATAGATCACGCCGCCGCGGTCATCGGAGATCAGCAGCGACCCGTCCGGCAATTCCTCGATATCGACCGGCCGCCCCCACGCGTCGCCATCGGCTTCGAGCCAACCGGTGGCGAAGGGCACCGCCGCGACAGGATTGCCGGCGTCGTCGAACTTCACCCGCATCACGCGGTAGCCGGCCGGCACCGATCGGTTCCACGATCCGTGCAGCGCGACGAAGGCATCGCCCTTGTACTCTGCCGGAAACATGTCGCCCTGGTAGAAGTGGACGCCGAGCGGCGCCTGGTGCGCGCCGAAGGAGACGACCGGTTGCACGGCGTCCGCCGGTGGCGCCGGCATGCCCGGCGAACGGGTATCGGTGCCGGCGAAGCCCGGGTAGCCGAAGTGCAGGCCGGGCCGGTCGGCACGGTTCAACTCCTCGCGCGGCACATCGTCGCCAAGATTGTCGCCGCCATTGTCGGTGAAGTAGAGCCGGCCGCTGCCGGGCTGGAACGCCATGCCCACTGAATTTCGGACGCCGTGCGCGAAGATCTCGGCGCCCTTCCCGTCCAGGCCCATGCGCATGATCGTGCCCTCCGGCTCCGGCGGTACGCAGATGTTGCATGCCGCGCCGACCGTCACGTAGAGCATTTCGTCGGGGCCGACAGCCAGGTAGCGCCAGCCGTGGTGGCTCTTGTCCGGGAGTTGATCGTAGACGACCTGCGCTCCGCGCCGGTCGATGCCGGCGAGGCTCAACGGGTAGCGGGTGATCTTGTCCTGCTCGCCGACGTAGAGGTGACCGTCGTGATAAACCACACCATTGGAAATGTGCTGGTCCTCCAGCACGCGCGTGACGCGGTCGGCGCGGCCGTCGCGATCACGGTCCTCGACGCGGTGCACCGCCTCGCCGCGCGTGCCGACATAGATCTCGCCCTGCGGCGTCGCCGTCATCGAGCGTGCGATCTCGACGTTGGCGTAGACGGCGATACTGAAGCCCGGCGGTAGTTCCAGCTTGTCGAGCTCGTCGGCGGCCTCGGCGCAACCGGTCAGCGTCGCCAAAGCCAGCGCCGCATACAGACTACTACGCAGCATCAATGCTCCTTTGGTGCCATGCCGGCCAGCGCCAGCGCCTTCGCCTTGGCGCCGTCCATGTCGTAGTGCTTGCGGGTGACGATGCGCTGCGCATAGAGGCCGCCGCCAGCCTGGATGTTGGTCACGAACTTCCAGCCGCCATACGCGTCGGCGGTGAGGTCGCGGATGGCATGGAACAGGCGCATGCGGTACTCGCCGTCCTCCGCCTGGCCCGAGTTCGTCGCCATGTACTTGCGCACCAGCGGGCCGACCTCGTTGTTCTCCAGGTCGGCGACGGCCGGCGCGGTCAGGACCGAGCCGCCGGAGATGTCGTGCAGATGGCGGCACATCAGGTTGTAGTTGGCAGCGCCGTGGTACTTGCCCGCGTTGGTGAACAGCTCGTCCGGGAAGGCGCCGTCATCGGTGACGTTGCAGTTGGCGATGGCGGCCTCCAGCGCGGCGCGCACCAGCGTCGCGTGGATGATCATCTCCGAGATCTTCTCGCGGATGTGACTTTCGCGCGCCAGGCCGTTGGCCTCGGCGATGAGTTGCGCGAAGCCGACCAGCTCGTCGGCCTCCTCGGCCAGGAAGGCGAGGCCGCCGAGCCGCTCCC
>CAZVLI010000820.1:0-2325 GCA_964627965.1 uncultured Rhodospirillales bacterium | reverse complement strand
GACATCGTCGTAGCCGGCGACGGTGCTGGCGGCGCTGACCTGCTCGGCCGGCGAGTCCTTGTCGGGCCCGAAGACGTGCACGCGGTAGCCCATCGGCGCCGCCGCCAGCGCCAGCATGCGGCCGAGCTGGCCGTTGCCGAGAATGCCGATGGTCGCGCCCGGGAGCAGCGCCGGCGCGTCAGTCATCGTCGACCGGATCGTCGGGCACGCCGTCGGTCTGGCGCTGGCGCCATTCCGCGAGCACCGCAGCCACCTTCGCGTCGTCCAGCGCGACCACCGACGCCGCCAGCAGGCCGGCATTCACCGCGCCGGCGCGGCCGATCGCCAGCGTGCCGACCGGCACTCCCGCCGGCATCTGGACGATGGACAACAGGCTGTCGAGCCCGCTCAGGGTCTTCGATTGCACCGGCACGCCGAACACCGGCAGCGCGGTCATCGAGGCGACCATGCCCGGCAGGTGCGCCGCACCTCCGGCCCCGGCGACGATCACCTTGAGCCCACGCCCCGCCGCCGCCTCGGCATAGGCCACCATGCGCTTGGGCGTGCGGTGCGCGGAGACCACCTTGGCCTCGTGCGGCACGCCGAGGGCATCGAGGGTCTCGACAACATGTCGCATGGTCTCCCAGTCCGACCGGGAGCCCATGATGACGCCCACCAGAGGCGCGGATCTCTGCGGATTACTACTCATCGGGCGGCGAGTATAGGCATCCCGCCGGGTCAGAGAAAGCCGCCAGGGGCGCTATCCTGCGGCTTTGCCGGCATAGCCACTTTGGGTTAACGTTTTGGTCAGCGCCCGAGATCGATAATAGCAAGAGGGCCCGAGTTTCCGCTTCGTGGGCATTAGACAGGGCGGCCAGCGTACACATGAAGATCGGTGACACCCGCCCTGTATCCGGGGTTAGCGGCACACGGCGCGAGAAGGAAGCCGCGGCGCGCTACCAGAAGGCCGCGTCGCTTGGCGACGGCGCCCCCGTCGACAGCACCTCCATCCTGGGCATCCCCGAGGCCGAACTGACGCCGAAGGTCCGTTCGGCGATCATGACGCTGATGGCCGAGGTCGATCGGCTGCGTCAGGAACTGGAACAGACCAAGGGCCGGCTCGGCCACCTGGAAAAACTGGCCGACCAGGACACGCTGGCACCGGTCGCCAACCGCCGCGCCTTCGTGCGCGAGCTGAGCCGCGTGATCTCCTATTCCGAGCGCTACAAGGCGCCCTCCAGTCTGGTCTATTTCGACCTCAACCACTTCAAGGCGATCAACGACGACATGGGCCATGCCGCCGGCGACGCCGCCCTGCTGCACGTGGCCAAGATGCTGGTCGAGAATGTGCGCGAATCCGATGTCGTCGGTCGCCTCGGCGGCGACGAGTTCGGTGTCATTCTGGCGCACGCCGACGAGGCGCAGGCGCAGGAGAAGGCCGCGTCCCTGGCGAAGCAGATCGCCGACGCGCCGGTCGAGTTCGACGGCAAGGTCTTCCACGTCCAGCTCGCCTACGGCATCAGCACCTTCGCCGGCGGCGAGTCGGTCTCCGACGCGATTGCCGCCGCCGACCGGGCAATGTACGAGCACAAGGCCGCCGGCAAGAAGGCCGCCGCCGCGAAATAGCCGCCAGCCGTCGCCAACGGCGACCCGGCGCACCATATTTCCACCAGCACCGCTTCTGCATAGGCACCGGACGCCCTATGATCGTGGCAGTTACACCTATTTGGTTATGACAATTGCCAATTAGGTCAGCAATCATTACCTTTATGACGACTCGGGCCCTGCTGGTCAGCTGTGGAGTGCATTGATGACGCTTGCCGCCGTCACCCTCGATGACAAGTACACCGCCGAGCGCGGCCGCGTGTTCCTCACCGGCGTCCAGGCGCTGGTCCGGCTGCCCCTGCTGCAGCGCCAGCGCGACCTCGCCGCAGGCCTGAACACGGCGGGCTTCATCACCGGCTATCGCGGCTCGCCGCTCGCCGCCTACGACCAGCAGCTCTGGCGCGCGAAACGCTTCCTCGAAAAGCAGCACATCGTCTTCAAGCCGGGCGTCAACGAGGACATGGCGGCAACCGCCGTGTGGGGCACGCAGCAGGTCGGGCTCGGCCCGCAGGCGAAGTACGACGGCGTGTTCGGCATCTGGTACGGCAAGGGCCCGGGCGTCGACCGCTGCGGCGACGTGATCCGTCACGCCAACTCTTCCGGCAGCGCCAAGCACGGCGGCGTCCTGGTCCTGTGCGGCGACGACCACGCCGCCGTCTCGTCCACCGTGGCGCACCAATCGGAGCACAACTTGGCCTCCTGGACGGTGCCGGTGCTCTACCCGGCGGGCGTGCAGGAATA
>CAZVLI010000819.1:0-2326 GCA_964627965.1 uncultured Rhodospirillales bacterium | reverse complement strand
CATCACCTCGATCGGCAGGCAGCCCTCGAAGTAGGGCGTGTCGCGTTCCCAGTCCTTGAACTCGGTTTTCTCGGCGGCGAGCAGCGCGGCGATGAAGCCTTCGTACTGCGCCTTGTCCATCGGGCAATTGATGTAGTCGCGCCCGGTCCCGCCGGGGCCGACCTTGTCGTAGCGCGACTGGAACCAGGCCTTGTCCATGTCGATGCTGTCGCGGTGCACGATCGGCGCGATGGCGTCGAAGAAGGCCAGCGACTCCTCGCCTGTGAATTCGCGAATGGCGGCGGCGAGCGCCGGCGAAGTCAGCGGCCCGGTCGCGACGATAACGCTGTCCCAGTCGGCGGGCGGCAGGCCGTCGACTTCCTCGCGCGCGATCGTCACCAGCGGTTCGGCCTCAAGCGCCGCCTGCACGGCGGCGGAGAAGTGCTCGCGGTCGACGGCCAGCGCGCCGCCGGCCGGCACCTTGTGCTGGTCGGCGCAGGCCAGGATCAACGAGCCGCAGCGCCGCATTTCCTCGTGCAACAGGCCGACGGCGTTGTGTTCGGCATCGTCGGAGCGGAACGAGTTGGAACAGACCAACTCGGCCAGCCCGTCGCCCTGGTGCGCCTCGGTGCCGCGCACGGGGCGCATCTCGTGCAGCACCACTGGCACGCCGGCGCGGGCGGCCTGCCACGCGGCTTCCGAACCGGCCAGGCCGCCGCCTATGATGTGGATCGGTTGTGTCATCGTCGGGTTGCATTACGCCGCCCGGCGCGCCGGCGCAACCGGCCATCGAGCGACGAAAAGAAACGCCATGCACGCCAAGCCCGCCGCGACCTACGAAGAGGTCTACCGCAATTTCCGCTGGGAGATTCCCGAGCGCTACAACATCGCCGCCGATGTCTGCGACCGGCATGCCGCCGCGTCGCCGGACGCGCTGGCGTTGATCTTCGAGGCGGCGGACGGGCAGGTGAGCCGCTACACCTTCCTGGAGATGCAGCGGCTGGCGAACCGCGCCGCGAACCTGCTGGCCGGGATCGGCATCACAAAGGGTGACAGGGTGGGCATCCTGCTGGGGCAGGGGCCGGAGACCGCCGCCGCGCACCTTGCCTGCTGGAAGCTGGGCGCGATCTCGGTGCCGCTCTACACGTTGTTCGAAGGCGACGCCTTGCGTTTCCGGCTCGGCGACTGCGGCGCGAAGGCGCTGCTGACCGACCGCGCCAACTACCCCAAGATCGTGCCGATCCGCGACCAGCTCCCCGACCTCGGCACGGTTCTGCTGACCGATGGCGCGGAGAGCGGCGCCGACGACTTCCACAAGCTGCTGGAAGACGCGCGCGACAGCTTCGCGACGATCGACAGCCACAAGGATGACCCGGCCTTCCTGATCTACACGTCGGGCACGACGGGCCAGCCGAAGGGTGCGCTGCATGCGCATCGCGGTTTCTGCGGCCAGGTGCCGGGCTTCGACGTGCTGACCGACTTCTTCGGCCAGCCGGGCGACCTGATGTGGTCGCCGGCCGACTGGGCCTGGATCGCCGGCCTGATGGACGTGTTGATGCCGGCGTGGCGCCACGGCAAGCCGGTGCTGGCCTTCCGTACCGCCGGGCGCTTCGACCCGGAGGCGGCGATGGCGATGATGGCGCGCCACGAGGTGCGCAACGCGCTGCTGGTGCCGACGATGCTGAAGCTGATGCGCCAGGTCCCGAACCCGCCGCAGACCAACCTGCGCAGCCTGTTCAGCGGCGGCGAGAGCGTCGGCGCCGACACGCTGGCTTGGGCCGAGGAACGCTTCGGCATCAAGGTCGGCGAGGGCTACGGCCAGACCGAGTGCAACATGACCATGGGCCACCTGCCGAAGCTCATGGACCCGCACTACGGCTCGCTCGGCCGGGTCACGCCGGGGCACGTGATGGCCATCGTCGACGACGAGGGCAACGAACTGCCGGCGGGCGAGGAGGGGCACATCGCCTTCGCCCGCCCCGACCCGGTGATGTTGCTGGAGTACTGGAACAACCCGACCGCGACGGCGGAGAAGTATGCCGGCGACTGGCTGCTGACCGGCGACCGCGGGGTGACGGACGACGACGGCTTCACCTGGTTCGTCGGCCGCAGCGACGACGTCATCACCTCGTCCGGCTACCGCATCGGCCCTGGCGAGATCGAGGACTGCCTGCTGGCCCACCCGGCGGTGCGCCTGGCCGCCGTCGTCGGCGTGCCCGACCCGGTCCGCACCGAGTCCATCAAGGCTTTCGTTGTTCCGGCCGACGGCCACGCCGGCTCAGATGAGTTGGTCGAGGAACTCCGTGCCCACGTCCGCGCCCGCCTGGCCCGTCATGAGGTGCCTAGG
>CAZVLI010000818.1:0-2339 GCA_964627965.1 uncultured Rhodospirillales bacterium | reverse complement strand
CCGCGGAATTCATCGAGATGTTCGTCGGCGTCGGCGCCAGCCGTGTGCGCTCGATGTTCAACGAAGCCAAGAAGCGAGCGCCGGCGATCATCTTCATCGACGAGCTCGATGCCGTCGGACGGGTACGCGGCGCCGGCGTCGGCGGCGGTCATGACGAACGCGAGCAGACCCTGAACCAGATCCTGTCGGAGATGGACGGGTTTGCCGGCCACGAGGCGGTGATCGTGCTGGCCGCGACCAACCGGCCCGACGTGCTCGACCCGGCGCTGCTGCGACCGGGCCGGTTCGACCGCCACGTCACCCTCGACCTGCCGGACCGCGCCGCGCGCGAGGCGATCCTGAAGGTCCACGTACGTAACAAGCCGCTGGCCGACGATGTCGACCTGAGCATCATCGCCGCCGGGACCCCGGGCTTCTCCGGTGCGGACCTGAAGAACCTGGTGAACGAGGCGGCGATCGCCTGCGCGCGCGAACGGCGCACCACCATTTCGATGCAGCATGTCGACCAGGCCCGCGACCGCGTGATGATGGGGCTGGAACGGCGGCTGACCATTCGACCGGAAGAGAAACACCGTCTGGCGGTGCACGAGTCGGGGCACACGGCCGTGGCGCACTACCTGCCGCACGCCGACCCGGTCTACAAGGTGACGATCATTCCACGCGGCCGTGCGCTTGGCGGCACGCATATGCTTCCGACGGAGGAACATTACACCCAGTCGGCCGACGAGCTGCGCGACCGGCTGGCGGTGATGCTCGCCGGACGCGCCTGCGAGGCGGCGCTGCTCGGCGACGTCAGTTCCGGCGCCGATGACGACATCCGGCAGGCGACGCGGATGGCACGCGCCATGGTCGGCCGCTGGGGCATGTCGGAGAAGCTCGGGCCGATCGATCTGCGGCAATCGGAAGAACATCCGTTCCTCGGCCGCGAGATCAGTCAGGCGCGTGAGTTTTCCGACGAAACGGCGCACGAGGTCGACGAGGAAGTCCGCCGCTTGCTACGTGAGGCCGAGAGCCGGGCGACGGAGCTGATCGTCGGGCACCGGCCACGGATCGACGCCCTGGTCGCGGCGCTGGAGCAGCACGAGACGCTGAACCGCGAGACCATCGTCGAGCTGCTCAAGGTGCCGGCCGAGGCCGGCCGCGCGGTCAGCGCCTGATCGTCGCTACTTCACCGTCACGCAAGTGCACTCGGCCTGGTTGGCGACCTTGTGCGACACGCTGCCGAGCAGCAGGCCCTTGAAGTCGCTCAGGCCACGGCTGCCGAGAATGATCATGTCGGCCTTCTCGTCCTTGGCGCACGCCAGCACAGCGTCCGCCGGATCGCCGCCGACGGCTTGGCGGACGATGTTGTTCACGCCGGCGCTCTTCGCCTTGGCTTCCGCGTTGTCGAGGATCTGCCCGGCGATCGCCACCAGCAGGTCCGGTGGCGGCGGCGCCGGGACATAACCGGTCATGCCGCCGGCGCTCATCATCGCGCTCTGGAAATCGGCCTCGTAGCTGTCGAGCTTGTTGCGCAGGTCTTCGCTCAGGCGGTCGCGGTCGGCGAGCGCCTGCAGCGTGTCGGAGCGTGCGTTCGACATCAGCACGTGAAGCAGCACGAGGCGCGCGTCGTACTTGCTGGCCAGGTCGCTGGCGAGGTCGAGCGCCTTGCCGGCGTGGTCGGAGCCGTCGCTGGCGACGACGATGGTCTTGATCATCTGAGCCTCGTATCCCTGCTCTAGGTGGCTGTCATCTAAGTATGGTTGGCGTCGCTTGTCATGTCCGGCATTGACCGCGATCAAGGTCGCCGGTCTATGCTGGCGCCGTCGAACGGATGCGGAGCGCAAGCCGATGGCGAACGATCACGACCATCATGGTCATTCTCATCACGGACATGATCACAACGAGCCGCCTTCGGAGCTCGTCATGCGGGTCAAGTCGCTGGAGACCTTGCTGGTCGACAAGGGGCTTGTCGATCCGGCCGCGCTGGACGCGTTGATCGAGCGTTACGAGCATCGCGTGGGCCCACGCAACGGTGCACGCGTCGTCGCCAAGGCCTGGGCCGATCCCGGCTACAAGGCGCGTCTGCTCGAAGACGGGTCGGCCGCCATTGCCGAGCTCGGCTACACCGGTCGCCAGGGCGAGCACATGGTGGTGGTGGAGAATACCGACAAGGTTCACAACCTGGTCGTCTGCACGCTGTGCTCCTGCTACCCCTGGCCCGTGCTCGGCCTGCCGCCGGTCTGGTACAAGTCCTCGCCCTACCGCAGCCGTGCCGTGATCGACCCGCGTGGCGTGCTCGCCGAGTTCGGCACGACCGTCCCGGATGACGTCGAAGTGCGGGTCTGGGATTCGACCTC
>CAZVLI010000817.1:0-2341 GCA_964627965.1 uncultured Rhodospirillales bacterium | reverse complement strand
GCCTCCGGCAGCACCGCGACGGTCGCGGCCGAGGTATGGATGCGGCCCTGCGCCTCGGTCTCCGGCACGCGCTGCACCCGGTGGACGCCGCTCTCGTACTTCAGGCGCGCGAACACGCCACGGCCGGTGATCGAGGCCACCGCCTCGCGCATCCCGCCCAGATCGCTCTCCGACAGGCTCATGACCTCGAAGCGCCAGCCGTGCGCCTCGGCGTAGCGCTGGTACATCTTCAGCAGGTCGCCGGCGAACAGCGCCGCCTCCTCGCCGCCGGTGCCGGCACGAATTTCCAGGATGGCGGAACGCTCGTCCGCCTCGTCGCGCGGCAAGAGCAGGACCTTCAGTTCCTGCTCGGCGGCCTCGACCTTCTCGGACAATTCTTCCGCCTCGGCCTCGGCGAGATCGCGCATCTCCGGGTCGGCGCGCATCTCCTCCGCGTCGGCGAGTTGCTGCTGCAGGTCCTTCAGGGACTCCGCGGCGCGCGCCACCGGGGTCAGCTCAGCATATTCCTTGGAGACCTTGGTGAACTCGTCGCCGCTGAGCGAGCCCTCGGCCATCGTCGCCTCAAGCTCGGCGAAGCGGCGCAGAATCTGCTCGATGCGATGCTCGGCGATCATGGCGCGACCTGCTCACCAAATGCGCTGGCGGAGGGACGTGGATACCCCGGACAAGCCGGGGCATGACGCATTGAGTACGGGACGAACCAAGAGCCGTCATGGCCCGGCTTGTCCGGGCCATCCACGTCGGCACGCCGCCGACGATCTTGCCCGCGAGGTAACGTCACCGACGCCTGAGACCGGTGCGAGACGAAAGCCACTGGATACATGCGAGGCACCGTCGCGCCGCCCTAGCGATACTGGTCGAGCGCGGCTTCCAGCTCGGCCAGGGGCACGCTGCGCTGCTCGCCGCCGTCGAGATCGCGGACGGTCGCGACCTGCTGCGCCAACTCGTCCTCGCCGATCAGCAAGGCGACGCGGGCGTTCACCCGGTCGGCGCGCTTCATGCGCCGCCCGACATTGCCGCGATAGGTGTGTTCCACGACGTAGCCTGCCTGGCGCAGCCGGTGCGCCAACGGCAGCGCCGCAGCCTCGGCTTCGGCGCCGATCGGCACGATGGCGACGGGACGGGCCGGATCGGGCGCGGTCTGAGCCAGCATCGCCAGACGCTCGATGCCGCCGGCCCAGCCGATGCCGGGCGTGGGCGGCCCGCCGAGGGTCTCGATGAGACCGTCGTAGCGGCCGCCGGCGATCACCGCGCCCTGCGCACCCAGCGCGTCGGTGACGAACTCGAAGGCGGTATGCGTGTAGTAGTCGAGGCCACGCACCAGCCGCTCGTTGACGTTGAACGCAACGCCAAGCGACGACAGTCCGTCCTTCACCGCGGCGAAGAAGTCGCGGCTGTGGTCGTTGAGGAAGTCCTCCATGCGCGGTGCGTCGGGGATCAGGGCACGATCGCCCTTGTCCTTGGAATCGAGGATACGCAGCGGGTTGCGCTGCAGCCGGTCGACGCTGTCCTCCGACAGCTTGTCCTTGTGGCCGGAAAAGTAGGCGACCAGGGCGTCGCGATAGGCGGCGCGGCTCTCCGGATCGCCCAGCGTGTTGATCTCCAGCGTGCAGCTGTCGAGCACACCGAGCGCACGCAGGATGTCGGCACCCAGCGCGATCACCTCGATGTCGGCCTGCGGCTCGGCCACGCCGATGATCTCGGCGTCGATCTGGTGGAACTGGCGTTGCCGGCCCTTCTGCGGCCGCTCGTAGCGGAAGGCCGGTCCATGCGCGAAGAACTTCACGGGCAGGTTCTGCTGCATGCCGCCGGAGATCACGGCGCGGCAGATGCCGGCGGTGAATTCCGGGCGCAGGGTCAACTCCTCGCCACCGCGGTCGGCGAAGGTATACATCTCCTTGCGCACGACGTCGGAACCCTCGCCCATGGTGCGGGCGAAGACCGGCGTGAACTCGAAGATCGGCGTGTCGACACCTTCCATGCCGTAGCGCGCGGCCATCGCACGGGCGGTCTCGATGACGTGGCGCTGGCGACGGCAGTCGTCGCCGACCAGGCCGTGGGTGCCGCGAACCGGCTGCAGCTTGTTGCTCATCTCTACAATTCTACTCGGCGGCGACGGCGGTGCGGGCGTCGATCTCCGCCGCCTTCTGCTCCACCATGCGCACGATGTGGTCCACCAGTTCGGCATCGTCGATGCGGTGGTCGGCGATGCCGTTGACGTAGACCATGTGATGGCCCTGGCCGCCGCCGGTAAGGCCGATGTCGGTCTCGCGCGCCTCGCCCGGCCCGTTCACGACGCAGCCGATGATCGACACCGTCATCGGCGTGGTGATGTGCGCCA
>CAZVLI010000816.1:0-2341 GCA_964627965.1 uncultured Rhodospirillales bacterium | reverse complement strand
GAAGGCGGTCATGGGACCGCTGGCGCCGGCAACATCGCTGGCCAGTTCCTCGCGCCGTTCCGGCGACTGCTCGCCCGCCAGCGACATACCCATGAGCTGCAGGCCGCTCATCACGCACCAGCCACGCTGGGCGCCGAGCTTCACCAGGCCGTCGCCGAACTGTGCCGCCGGCGACATGTCGCGTGCGTCGAGCGGCCTGCCGGCGTGGCCATTCAGCACCGCGACCATCTTCGGCAGCTCGCCATGGGTGGCGAAGTACGACGCCTCAAGGTGCAGCAAGCGCGCGATGACCTCGCGGTCGGCGATCTCGCCGCCGCTGCCGCTGCAATAGGCGACCATGGGGTTGCCGGGCGCCGACGCATGGGTCAGCACGAAGGCGCTGTCGCCGTTGCCGGCTTTCTCCACCTTGTAGCCGAGTTCCTCGAAGGCATCGCGCGCGGCGGCGGCGAAACCTTCGCCGTGCGCCGCAATCAGTGCCTTGCGGTGCTTGCCCGCGATGAGCTGCTGACGGAGCTGCTTCTGCTCGGCCTGCAGCGTCGCGATCTGCTCCTCGATGCCCATGATCTTCTGCGCGATCTCGGCATCGGCCGGCAGCAGGAAGTGGTCCGACCAGTCCTCGGCCGCGACCCGGCGCGGACCGTGCTTCAACGGTTCCACGGTGGCGCTCCGCTCCACGGTCGTCATCGCCGCGGCACGGTCGTCGTTCGCCGGCGGTGGCGGTGGCGGTTCGGGCGTCGCGCCAGCCGCCTCGATCTCTTCAGGTTCCGGCTCCGGCTCTGGCTCGGCCTCAGGTTCCGGCTCGGGCTCCTCGGACACCTCCGGTTCGGCGGTCATTGCCGGTTCTTCTTCAGCAGGCTCGTCCTCGGGCTCGGGCTCGGCTTCCTCGGTTTCGACTGGCGGCGGCTCGACGGCGACCTCCTCGGTCAGTTCCAGCGCCTCTTCCTCGTCGTCGTCCTCGTCAACCGGTTCCGGTTCGGGCTCTGCCTCTGCCTCCGGCTCTTCGGCCGGAGGGGAAACCAGGGCCTCGACGTCGGCCTCGTCCGCGGCGATCTCCTCCGACTTGGTCTCCGTCGGCGCCGGCGCGATGTCCTCCTCCTCGCCGTCGTCGTCCGGTTCATCGGTCAGGGACGGCGCGGCGCCAAGCTCTTCGTCGTCCTCCTCGACCTCGTCGTCATTGTCCGGCTGCGACGTGCGGCTGGCGGCGCGCACCGAGTGCAGCAACCGCTCCAGCGGACCGATGGCCGCGCCGGCCCGGTCTCCAGAGTCCGAGACCTCCTCGCCGACCTCCTCGTCCTCCGGCTCGTCGGCGCTCGGCGCTGGCGGCGCGGCGACCACGGCCGGCCGGCCGGTCTCGTCGCGAAGCGCCACGGTCAGCGCCACGGCCATATCGACATACTCGCGCCGCTTCTCCGGGTTCTTCACCTCCGGCAACGCCAGCACAAGGCCGCTGTCGCCGACCCAGCGGTGGGTCGCCAAGCACTCGTGCCCCTCCGGCACCATGAGGCCGACCGGTCCCTCCGGGTTATCCAGGTACATGGTGTGGTAGAGCGCGGCGCCCATCTTCTCGAAGAACGCGCGGTAGGCCGGGTCATCGCCCGGAATCACCTGCTGCCCGGTCTTGTGCTTGGGCTCCGCGCCGATGATCCGCTGGGCCCAGCCGATCAGTTCCTTCACGTAGGGCTGCGCACCGTAGTAGGCCGACGAGGTCGCCACCGGTACCGCTATCAGGGTGCCGCCGCCCTCCAGGTAGTCTTCCAGCCGCTGCATGCCGGCCTGGACACGCGGCCACGCCGCCTCCTTGTCCTGCCCGACAAGTTGCGCGAACAGGTTGCCGAGCTCCGCGAAGTGCATCACCACGACGTTGACCTGAGACAGGTCGGCATCGCCGGTGAAAGGTTCGCGGCGGTCGGCGAATCCGCGCGTGCTGTTGCCGAGTTCGAGGATGCGCATGGACGGGTCAGACATGATGGGTCCCGGTAGCTGTCCGCGTGGGCCTAAGGAGCGCCGCGCATGATAGCCAGAACCGGCTGGACGGCGCACGGCTTTAACAAAGCTTAACCGGCGTAACGCACAATTGTCGGCCAGAAAGCCTTGACCGCGCCAGAGTGGAGTCCGCGTGGTGAAACAACCCCTAACGCTCGCCGCCGAATCTGATCGTCCCGCCCCTGAAAGCGGCGACGCGCTGACGTTCCTTGCGTCGATCAGCCATGAGCTGCGCACCCCGATGACCGGGATCCTGGGCGCCGCGGAATTGCTGGGCGACACCGGGCTGGACGGCGAGCAGGCGCGCCTGGTCGGCACCATCATGGCCTCCGGCGAGGCGATGCAGCGGCTTCTGAAC
>CAZVLI010000815.1:0-2346 GCA_964627965.1 uncultured Rhodospirillales bacterium | reverse complement strand
AGGCCGCCGACCGGATCGAAGACACGGCCGTCGAGATCGGCGTAGAGCGCGCTCATGGTGAAGTCGCGCCGGCTGGCGTCGGCCGCCCAATCGTCGGTGAAGGCGACCTTGGCATGCCTGCCATAGGTCTCCACGTCGACCCGCAACGTGGTGATCTCCACCGGATGGTGCTCGATGATCGCGGTGACGGTGCCGTGCGCCAGGCCGGTCGGCAGCGCCTTGATGCCGCCGGCCTTCAGCAGCCGCATCACCTTCTCCGGCGGTGCCGTGGTGGCGACGTCGATGTCCTTGACCTCGCGGCCGAGCAACGCGTCACGTACGCAACCGCCGACCAGACGCACGCCGTCACCCTCAGCCGTCAGCACGTCGAACAGCGCCCTCAGGGGCGGCGTCGCCAGCGCCGCGACATGGCTACTCGAAGCGGCCGGGGATGATCTTGCCATCCTTCACTTCGGCAGGCTTGTAGGTCGATCCGGGGGGCGCGCCGGTGGTCAGCGCCAGGGTGCCGAGCGCGATGATGACGCAGACCATGCCGGCCGCGGCCAGCCAGTACCAGGGCGCGTCTTCCCAGCGCTTGCCCTTGGCCGCGGCGCGCTTGCTCAGCAGCACGTAGATCGCATAGCCGGCGAAGGGCAGCAGGAACGGCAGCAGCGTAACCAGCAGCTTCTTGATCATGCGCCGTCCGCCGCTTTTTCGACGCCGCTTTGCAGGCGGCGGTAGAGGTTCATCAGCATGCCCGCCGTGGCGCCCCAGATGTACTTGTCGCCATAGGGCATCGCGTAATAGTGCCGCCGCCGACCTTGCCAGACGCGGCTGTGACGCTGGTGGTTCGACTCGTCCAGGATGAAGGACAGCGGCACCTCGAAGGCCTCGGCGACCTCGAACGCGTCGAGCTCCAGCCGGAAGCCGGGCCGCACGAAGCCCACCACCGGCGTGATGTGGAAGCCGGTGCCGGTCTCGTAGGCGTCGAGATAGCCGGCGATGCGCACGAAGTCGCGCAGCAGGCCGATCTCCTCCTCGGTCTCGCGCAGCGCCGTCGCGATGGCATCGTCGTCATGCTCCTCAACCCGCCCGCCGGGGAAGCTGACCTGGCCGGCGTGATCGTGCAGATGGTCGGTGCGCTTGGTCAGCAGCACGCTCAGGCCGTCGGGCCGCTCCACCAGCGGCACCAGCACCGCGGCTGGACGCAGCTTCGGCTCGCGCGGCGGCCGGGTGTGCGGGCTGAGGTCGAAGTCGCTGACCTCCGGCGGCTCCAGGCCGGCCGGCTCGGAACGAATGGCGCCGGTGATCAGGTCGGTCACGCGGTCGGCCGCGACGCGGTCAAGCATCTGCCACCCAGCCAGGCTCGCCGATCGGGAAAAACTCGCCCGCGCTCCAGACGCCGAAACGCGGCTTGCCGTCGATCTCGCCGTCCTCCGCCAGCGCGACAAGGTCGTAGAACACCGAGCGGGCGATCAGCGCCCATAGGTTGTCGCGCACCAGCACGTAGGGCGAAGGCTCCAGCGTTTCAGGGTCGATCTCGACCCGTATCGGGTGTTCGGCGTCGGCGATCACCTCGTCCTCGACGTTGGTGCGGAAGACCAGCGCCCGGCCCTCGCCGTCGCCATGCACGGTCATCTCCACCGCGACGAACGGCGCGTCGTCGACGGTGATGCCGATCTTCTCCACCGGCGTGACAAGGTAGAACTTGCCGTCGTCGTCGAGACGCAGAACCGTCGAAAACAGGCGCACGAGCGGCTTCCGGCCGATCGGCGTGCCCATGTAGAACCAGGTCCCGTCGCGGGCGATTCGCATGTCGATGTCGCCGCAGAATTCCGGGTTCCACATATGTACCGGCGGCAACGAGCCCTGGCTCAGCTGCGCCGCCAGCGCGCCGAGGTCCACCGAAGCCGCCTTTCCGGGTTTGTTCATGCCGGTTCCCTGATCGCAGCCGCTGGCCAGCGGCTCTCGCAATCGTTACCCTTCGATCTAGGTGTAGCCGTAGTTGCGGCCAATATAATCGAGATCATGCAGACAGTCAGCGAAGCCGACCCGGAGGCCCTGGCGAGCGAGCTGGAGGCCTTCGGCGAGAAGATGCTGCGGGTGCGCGAGATGATCGGAACGGTCATCTTCGGGCAGCAGCATGTCATCGACGAAACCTTGATCACCCTGCTGGCCGGCGGCCACGCGCTGCTGGTCGGCGTGCCCGGCCTGGCGAAGACCCGGCTGGTGGAGACGCTGGGCACGGTGTTCGGGATGGACGACAAGCGCGTCCAGTTCACGCCCGACCTGATGCCGGCGGACATCCTGGGCTCCGAGGTCCTGGAAGAGACCGATTCCGGCAAGCGCGAGTTCCGCTTCATTCCC
>CAZVLI010000814.1:0-2351 GCA_964627965.1 uncultured Rhodospirillales bacterium | reverse complement strand
CGATTCGCGACCAGGTCGACCGCGCGCTGCGCCGACAGGAACGGATCGTAGGCCGCCACCCGCATGCGCAGGCCCAGTGCCCTGTCGGCGACGATGGCGCCAATATTGCCGCAGCCGATGATGCCGAGCGTCTTGCCGAACAGCTCGACGCCCATGAACTTCGACTTCTCCCACTTGCCGGCATGGGTGGAGCGGTCGGCGGCGGGCAGCTCGCGGGCCAGCGCCATCATCAGCGCGATGGCGTGCTCGGCCGTCGTGATCGAATTACCGAACGGCGTGTTCATCACGCAGATGCCGCGCACCGTGGCCGCCGGCACGTCGACATTGTCGACGCCGATGCCGGCGCGGCCGATGACCTTCAGGTTGGTTGCGGCTTCCAGCAGCTCCGCCGTCGCCTTGGTCGAGGAGCGGATGGCCAGCCCGTCATACTCGCCGATGATGGCGGCCAGCTCGTCGGGTTTCAGGCCGGTCTTCTCGTCGACCTCGACACCGCGGCGGCGAAACACCTCGGCCGCGCGCGAGCTCATCTTGTCGGAAATCAGAACTTTCGGCATCGCTCTCGAACTCTGGCTATGCGGCGTTGGCTTGGTGGTTCGCCTTGACCTCCGCGAAGGCCCAGTCGAGCCACGGGGTCAGGGCTTCCAGGTCGGCGGTATCGACGGTGCAGCCGCACCAAATGCGCAACCCCGGCGGGGCGTCGCGATAGGCGCCGATGTCGTAGGCCACGTCCTGCTTTTCCAACAGGCTGACCACTTGCTTGGCGACGGCGGCCTGGTCGGCCTCCGCCAAGCCGGCGAACCACGGATCCACGATCGACAGGCACACCGAGGTCGGCGAGAGCGAGGCGGCGTCGGCCGCCAGGAAATCGACCCAGTCGGTCTTCGCCACCCAGCCGGAGATCGCCGCCATGTTGGCGTCGGTTCGGGCGATCAGGCCCTTCAGACCGCCGACCGATCGCGCCCATTCCAATGCGTCGAGGTAGTCCTCTACGCACAGCATGGACGGCGTGTTGATGGTCTCGCCCTTGAACACCCCTTCGGCCAGCTTGCCGCCGCTCACCAGCCGGAAGATCTTCGGCAGCGGCCAGGCCGGCGTGTAGCTGAGCAGGCGCTCCACCGCGCGCGGCGACAGCACGATCATGCCGTGCTGCGCCTCGCCGCCGAGCGCCTTCTGCCAGGAGAAGGTGACGACGTCGAGCTTGCCCCACGGCAGGTCCATGGCGAACGCCGCCGAGGTGGCGTCGCAGAAGGTCAGGCCCTCGCGGTCGTCGGCGATCCAGTCGCCGTTCGGCACGCGCACGCCCGAGGTGGTGCCGTTCCAGCAGAACACGACATCGCGCGTCCTGGTGTCGACCTGCGACAGGTCCGGCAATGTCCCGTAGCCCGCCTGCACGATGTTCAGGTCGTCGAGCTTGAGCTGCTTGGCCGCGTCGGTGACCCAGCCCTTGCCGAAGCTCTCCCACTCCAGCACCTCGACGCCGCGCGCGCCGAGCATGGTCCACATCGCCATCTCGAAGGCGCCGGTGTCGGAGGCCGGCACGATACCGATCCGGTAATCGGCCGGAATGCTCAGCAGCTCGCGCGTCTGCTCGATGGCGCCGGCGAGCTTTACCTTCGCCGGACCGGCACGATGCGAGCGGCCAACCAGCGCGCCCGACAGACCCGACGCCGACCAGCCGGGCCGCTTGGCGGTCGGGCCAGAGGAAAAATGCGGGCGTTGCGGCTTGCTTGTCGGCGGCATCGGTCGAATCCTGACGGCGGCCCACGGTGCGCGTGGGACGCCCGATATGTTAGCGGGGCCAGGGCCCTGTCAACGGTCCATTTGTCGCACTGCAACACGGCCATTACAGTGCGCGCGCCATAACCGCCGGAGCCAGTCATGCCGACCGCGATTCCCAGCCAGCGCCACCTGTTCGACCTGCCGGACGATGTGGCCTACCTGAACTGCGCCTACATGTCGCCGCTGCTGCACAGCGTGGTGGCGGCGGGCCGCGAAGCGGTCGGCATGAAGGCACGGCCCTGGGAGATCACCACGCCCGATTTCTTCGGCGTGCCCGAGCGCGGCCGCGAGCTCTTCGCGCAACTGGTGAACGCGCGCACCGAGGACATCTGCATCGTGCCGGCGGCGAGCTACGGCGTCGCCGTGGCGGCGGCGAACCTGCCCGTGGCGCGCGGCCAGAAGCTGGTCGTGCTGGCCGATCAGATCGGCGTCTCCGTCGGTGATCTGTTCGCGGGCGCGCTCCTGCCGGGGCTGCTCCTGGTATCGCTCTTCGACCCCTCGATCACAATCCGCCGCCGCCGCGATCCGCACGACACGTGGACGGACGACACGCTGCGCATCGACCCCCGCGA
>CAZVLI010000813.1:0-2352 GCA_964627965.1 uncultured Rhodospirillales bacterium | reverse complement strand
ATGTCGCGATGTCCGTGCCCGATGCGCTTTGTGGGACGACGGCGAGGCGCCATCCGCAGCGACGACTGGCGTCTGCGAGATCCATGCCGCGATGCTGTCGGCGGAAGCGGCAATGCAGCGCGAGCTCGCCTCTCGCACGCTCGCCGATATCGCAATCCAGGTACACGCCAAGACCAAGGGTCGCGCGGGCCAATCGGCTAGCGACTGGCTGCAACAGCGTTACGCGGACCGGCGCACGCGAGACGGAGGAAACTCGTCATGAGCGGAAAGATCGTGGTCGTCGGTGGTGGCTTTGCCGGCTTCTGGGCGGCCCTGGCCGCCAGGCGCGTCGGCGGCGAGGCGGTAGACGTAACGCTGCTCTCGCGCGACCCAACGCTGGTGATGCGTCCTCGACTCTACGAGGCCGAGCCCGCCACCCTCGGCATCGACTTGCGCGCGCCGCTCGCCGCCGCCGGCGTCGCCTTTGTCGAGAGTGCTGCCGAGACCCTCGCCGGAGACAAGATCACCCTCTCCGACGGTCGTGACATTTACTTCGACCGCGCCGTGATTGCGACCGGCAGCGTGATGCGCCGTCCGGATGTGACGGGCGCCGAGAGCGCCTGGTCGATCGACACCCAGGCCGAAGCCATCGCCTTCGATGCGCGGCTGAGAGAACTGGTGCGCCTGCCCGCTGCACACGTTGCGGTGGTCGGCGCCGGCTTCACCGGTATCGAGCTGGCGCTGGAACTGCGCGACCGGATCGCCACGCATGGCGGCGACGGCGAGGCGCTGCGGATCACGCTCCTCGATCGCGCCGGCGTGGTCGGTCTGGAACTCGGCGCCGGCCCACGTGAAGCCATCGCCGCAGCACTGGCAGAGGCGCGTGTCGACGTTCGGTTGGGCACCGATATCCGCGAGCTGTCGCCCACGCGCGTCGCGCTAGCCGACAGCACCATCGACGCTGACGCCGTTATTCTCTGCACCGGCTTGGTGGCCGCACCCTTCACCGCACAGGTGCCCGGCGAGCGCGACAGGATCGGCCGGCTGGTGGTGGACCGCGACTTGCGCGCACCCGGCTTGCCCACCGTCTTCGTGGCCGGCGATGCGGCCGCGGCCGACACCGGCGATGGCCATCTCGCCCTGCAATCCTGCCAACACGCGCTGCAGCTCGGCCGCTTCGCGGGCGAGAACGCCGCCCGTGATCTGCTAGGACAAGCGACATTGCCATACGAACAGCTGCGCTACGTCACCTGCCTCGACCTGGGGCGTGCCGGCGCCGTGCGAACGCAAGGCTGGGACCGCGAGGTCGTCGCGTCCGGCGCGGAAGCCAAGGCGGTGAAGCAGATGATCAACCGGCAACTGATCTACCCACCGGCCGATGCCGATGGCGCCACCTTGCTGGCCATGTCGAGCACCGACCCAAGCGCGCAGGGCCGGCCTGGCTGAGCATCAAAAACGCCAGGCGAGGCTGGCGCTGAGGAAGTGCAGGTCCTTATCGTAGTCGCCGGAGAGCGTGCCGGAGAGCGTGCCCTTGGTCGTCGCCATGCGCCCGGGGCTCAAATCGACATACTCGTAGGCAACGCCGAGCGTCACGCGCTCGTTGAACTCATAGACCGCGCCCACGGCATAGCGAATCTGGTCGTCGGCCGGCAGGTCCGGGACGCGGAACTGTGCCTTCACCGGCGAACTGTCGAAGCCGATACCCGTCTGCAGCATCAGTGCTTCCGACCACTGGTAGCGCAGGCCGACGGCGACGCGCCAGGTGTCGCGCCAGTTGCGCAAGGTGATGTCGGTGGCGCCCGTGTCGAAGGTGGCGATGGTACGGTCGAGCGATGACCAGTCCGTCCACGCCGCGTCCGCCAGCAGCGAGAAGCCGCTTCCCAGATCCTGCGCCAGGCTGACGGTGACGCTCTGCGGCAGCGTGAAATCGAAGTCCAGGTTGTTGCCGGCGACGCCCAAAGCCGTAAGCGTCGGCCCGACGTCGCGCAACGCCAGTTCGCCATCCAGCGAGTGCGCGACCTGCGAACGATAGGCGATGCCGACCTGCGTCCCGTCCCACGGCGTCAGCAGCGCGCCGACGTTGAAGCCATAGCCGAAGCCGCCGATGTCGGCGCGGGCATTGCCGTCGTCCAGTCCGTCCAGCACGTTGTTGAGCGCGAAGGACGCGTCCAGCTTGGCGAACTGCGCCGACACGCCGGCCCCGACCGAAAGCCAGTCCGTCGCCCGCCAGGCCACCGCCGGGTTCAGGTTGACGGTGATCAGCCGCGTGTCCTGCACGTAGTACCGGCCGGTCCAGTCGTCGTGATAGTCCAGCGTTAGTCCGAACGGCGCGGTCGCGGAGAAGCCGACGCGCCAGTCGTCGCCAAAGGTGTG
>CAZVLI010000812.1:0-2354 GCA_964627965.1 uncultured Rhodospirillales bacterium | reverse complement strand
GTGATCATTGTCGAGGCCGCAGAGACCTTCGGCACCGAGACCTCCTCGCGCAACTCCGAGGTGATCCACGCCGGAATCTACTACGCCAAGGACAGCCTGAAGGCGAAGCTGTGCGTCGCCGGCAAGTGGCGGCTCTACGACTACTGCAAGAGCCACAACATCCCCTACCGCAACTGCGGCAAGCTGATCGTCGCCACCGACGACGAGGAAGCGGCAACGCTGGAAAGCATCCAGGCGCGCGGCGCCGGCAACGGCGTCGACGACCTGAAGATGATCGCCGCCGCCGAGGCGCAGGCGATGGAACCGGCGGTGCGCTGCACGGCGGCGATCCTGTCGCCGTCGACCGGCATCGTCGACAGCCACTCGCTGATGCTGAGCTACCAGGGCGAAGCCGAGGCGTCCGGCGCCATGATCGCGTTCGAGACGCCGGTCACCGGCGGCGCCATCGAGGACGACGGCATCCGCATCGAGACCGCCGACTACACGCTCAAAGCCCGCACTGTCGTCAACAGCGGCGGCCTGCATGCGCAGCGGCTGGCCGGCATGCTGGACGGGTTTCCGGCCGCGCACCTACCGCCGACCTACTACTGCAAGGGCAGCTATTTCTCGCTCACCGGCCGGCAGCCCTTCTCACGGCTGATCTACCCGGTGCCGAAGAGCGCCAGCCTGGGCGTACACGTCACCCTCGACATGGGCGGCCAGTGCAAGTTCGGGCCGGATCAGGAGTGGATCGAGGCCATCGACTACGACGTCGACATCCGTCGCGCCGACGAGTTCTACGAGGCCGTGCGGCGCTACTGGCCGGAACTGCCGGACGGCGCACTGGTGCCGGGCTATGCCGGCATCCGCCCGAAGATCCAGGCGCCCGACGAGCCGATGCGGGATTACCTGATCCAGGGCCCCGCGACTCATGGAATCCCCGGTCTGGTCAACCTGTTCGGCATCGAGTCGCCGGGCCTCACCTCGTCGCTGGCGATTGCCGACATGGTGGCCGACCGCCTGGAGGAACCGACCGGCACGCAGGTGGCGGCATGATGCATCGCCTCGCCCTTGCCCTGTTGCTGCTGGCCTTCGCCAGCCCGGCGGCGGCGCAGACGCGGCACTACGACCTGGAACGCTGGACCGACGCGGCGGCGGCGATCCTGCCGGCGAAGCCGCAGGCGTGGCGCGGCGTGCTCGCGGCCGGCGCCGGGGGCGCGCCGACGTTCCTCGGGTCCGACCAGTACGAGGCCAAGGTCCTGGGTATCGCCGAGGTCGAGTACCGCAACACCTTCTTCGCCTCCACCCGCAAGGGCATCGGCGCCTACGTGTTCAAGCAGGGACGGTTCCGCGCCGGCGTCCGCGCCACCGCCGACTTCGGCCGCGACAGCGCCGACGACGATTTCCTGAAGGGCCTACCGGATATCGACCCGGGGCTTGAGCTCGGCCTGCTGGCGGAGTTCTACACCGGCTCCTTCCGGCTGCGCGGCGACGTGCGGCAGGAGGTAGCCGGTGGCCATGGCGGTGCGCTGTTCAAGATCGAGGCGGCTTACGGCGGCCGATGGAGCAAGAACGCCTCCGTGATCCTGGGCATGAACGGGTCGCTGATGAGCGACGGCTACGCCGACGCCTATTTCAGCGTCGGCAAGGCCAACGCCAAGGCCGGCCGACCGGCCTTCACCGCCGGCGCCGGCGTTCGCGACGTCGGTATCTTCGCGCAGGTGATCTACGACGTATCGCGCGAGGTTTTCGTCAGCCTGGACATCAGCGGCAGCCTGCTGGTGATGGACGCCGCCGACAGCCCAATCAGCGTCAACGACCCGCAGTTCTTCGGCGGCGTCATGGTCGGCTACCGGTTCTGAGCGCATGGAACTGACCGCCCAGTGGAACTTTCCGACCAGCGTCCGGTTCGGGCGCGGGCGCCTGCGCGAACTGGCGAGCGCGTGCGCGGAACTGGGCATCGCACGGCCTTTGCTGGTCACCGACAAGGGCCTGGCCGGGAGCGACATGGCGCGCCGCGCGCTCACGCTTCTCGAAGAAGCCGGGCTCGCCGCCGCGCTGTTCGCCGAGGTCCAGGGCAATCCGGTCGAGGCCAACGTTGCCGCTGGCGTCGCCAGGCTGCGCGAGGGCGGGCATGACGGCGTGGTCGCGCTGGGCGGCGGCAGCGCGCTCGACATCGGCAAGTGCATCGCGCTGATGTCCGGGCAAACGCGGCCGCTGATGGACTTCGTGGACGAGGGCGACAACTGGACGCGGGTCGATCCGGCCGGCACCGTGCCGCTGATCGCCATTCCCACCACCGCCGGCACGGGTTCCGAGGTCGGGCGCTCCGCCGTGGTCACCGAGGCGGCGACGCAGACCAAAAAGGTGATCTT
>CAZVLI010000811.1:0-2362 GCA_964627965.1 uncultured Rhodospirillales bacterium | reverse complement strand
CCTCGGCGAGCTGCTGACGCGTCGCCTCGTCCAGGCCGAGCGCGGCGTCCAGTGCCTCGGCCAGCGACACGGCGTCGCCCGGCGGCACCAGCCAGCCGGCCTCGTCGCCGACGATCTCGCGTGCGCCGCCATGGTCGCTGGCCACCACCGGCCGGCCCATCGCCAGCGCCTCGGCCATCACCCGCCCGAAGCCTTCGGGATCGGTCGAGGCGGAGACCACCACGTCGGCCAGCATCAGCGCGGCCGGCATGTCGCGGCAGTCGCCGACCAGCCGCAGCCGCGAGGCGATGCCAAGCTTCTCGGCCAGCGCCTCCAGCTCGTCGCGGAAGCCGCCCTCGCCATGCTCACCGCCGACCAGCACCACCACGACATCGTCGCGGCCGAGCCGCGCGGCGGCGCGCAGCAGCACCTCCTGACCCTTCCAGCGGGTTAGCCGTCCGGGCAGCATCACCACCGCCGCGTCGTCCGGCAGGCGCCACTGCTGGGCCAGCTTGGCGATGCGCTGACCGCCGACCGCGCCGGGGTTGAAGCTCGCCAGGTCGACACCGCGCGGGATCGTCACCAGCCGGCCGGGCGGCAGCTTGTGGCGACGCTGCACCTCTTCCGCCAGGTATTCGGAGATCGCGATCACCCGCGCGCCCTTGGCCATCACGCCGTTATAGGCGCGCTTCCACCAGCGGTCGCCGTAGGGGCTGTGGTAGGTGGTGACGAACGGCACCTGCTCGGCCCCGGCGGCCCAGTAGGCCGACCAGGCCGGCGCCCGGCTGCGCGCGTGCACCAGGTCGACGCGATGCTCGGCGATCACCTCGCGCAGGCGGGCGACGTTGCGGCGGATCGCGAACGGCGTCTTGCGGTCCAGCGGCAAGGTCACGTGCACCGCGCCGGCGTGCTCCAGCACCGGCACCATCGGCCCACCGGCCGAGGCGACAATGGCGCGCCAGCCGGCGGCAACGATGCCGTTGGCGATCTCCAGGGTGCCGCGCTCGACGCCGCCGCCGACCAGCGCCGGCAATACCTGCAGCACCGTGGCCGGCGGTTCGGTTCCGGCCGCCGTGGCCGCGGTGCTAAGGTCCAGGGCCGTGTTCAAGGGAAACTCACCGATACCATGTCCGAAGACTTGTCCGACGATAGCGGGTCCGAATCGGACGCTCCGGCCATACTAGCCGCGCCCGACGGCACCGCAATCGCCTACCACCACACGCCCGGCGCGACCCCCGGCGTGATCTTCTGCGGCGGCTTCATGTCGGACATGACCGGCAACAAGGCGCGCGCGCTCGAAGCGCACTGCCGCGCGGCCGGCCGGCAATATACGCGTTTCGACTACCGTGGCCATGGGCAATCGGGGGGCGCCTTCACCGATGCCACGGTCGGCGACTGGAAGGGCGACGCGCTGGCGGTTTTCGACCAGGTGACGAGCGGCCCGCAGGTCGTCGTCGGCTCGTCCATGGGCGGCTGGATCATGCTGCTGCTGGCGCTGGCGCGGCCGGACCGCGTGGCCGGCCTGGTCGGCATTGCGCCGGCACCGGACTTCGTGGTGCGGATGTGGGAGGGGTTCCCGGACGAGATCAAGGAGACGCTGCGCCGCGACGGCGTCTACCGCCGGCCGTCGCAATATTCCGACGAGCCCTATGCGATCACCATGAAGCTGCTGGAAGAGGGCCGGAACCACCTGATCATGGACAAGCCGATCCCGGTCGCGTGTCCGGTCCGCATCCTGCACGGCATGGCCGACCCGGACGTGCCGTGGCGCTACTCGCTGAAGATCGTGGAGCGGCTGGCCGGCGACGACGTGGCGGTGCACTTCACCAAGGCCGGCGACCACCGCCTATCGACGCCGGAGGACCTGCGCCGCCTATGTGACACGGTCGACGAGCTGGCCAGCGTGGTACCATAACCACGGTGCGATTCGGGGGAGGCATCCATGTCGAAGCCCGTCATGTCCGACCTGTTCAAGTTCAGCGGTCGGCGCAATCGTAAGTCCTACCTGTTCTTCCTGCTGGCCGTAATCGCGATCGAGATCGTGCTGACCGGCGTGTTCGGTGCCGCCGGCGGCATGGCCGACAGCATGATGGATGGCGGCGATCCGGCGGCCGCGGAGGGCGCCGGCCTCGGCATGCTGCTGGTGATCGGCGTCGTGTTCATCGTGCTCTTGGTGAGTTCGCTCGCGGTCGGATCACAGCGTTGTCGCGACTTCGGCTGGACTGGCTGGGCGATGCTCTTGTTGCTGGTGCCGTTCATCGGCTGGATCTTCGCCCTGGCGATCATCTTCATTCCCGGCAACCAGGGCCCGAACCGCTACGGCCCGGATCCGCTGCAGGAATACGCCTGAGCTAGAGCAGCGCGCGCAGGCCGTCGCGGTAGG
>CAZVLI010000810.1:0-2370 GCA_964627965.1 uncultured Rhodospirillales bacterium | reverse complement strand
ACTGCGAACGATCCGATTCCAAACGAAAACCGGTCGGCGGAAGGCACATCTACGAGCGACTCGATACCGCCCGACTCGCGCCGTTCCTTGGTCACTCGGCTCATTCGGTGGGCGGAGCACTGCCGATGGCCTGGGAGATCGGTATCCGCGATGCGACTCTGCCGCCGTTGAAACTCTGCGTCGAGTGCGCCGAGCAGGGCTACCACACTGCACTCTTTGAAACCGGCTGGCTCGATGTGTGTCCGTAACACAAGCGACCGCGGCGGCGACGCTGCACTTACTGCCGGAAACTGCTTTCGCACACTTCGTATCGCCGCTTCGGCGCGGCGCCGGGTACTTTGGCCTGCGGGCATCCTTGGAGCGACGTATGCATTCGCGATGCGCCCGAAATCGATGCACGGTCGGTACGCCGCCTCTACGACTGGATGCGGCGACTCAAGCAGCCAGGATCCGAAGAAATGTGGTTCGGCGTGTCCTTGTACGGTGAATCGGCGTTACGGCAAGACAACCAGGATTTCGTGGAATTTGTCGATTGTCTCGCGGCTGTTGCAGGCCTAGGCGCTGATAACGATCACCACTTGGCATTCTGGATGCGTCATTTTCGCGAGATCGGAACTCACGCCACCTCAAGCCACCGGCTGCGCCGAGACTGGTTTGATGCCACTGTGCAGCGTTTGGATCGGTACGTCGCGGCACTTGGGAAACAGCCGTGGCATGAGCAGGTGGAGCACTACGAACATGCCTACGAGTCAATGCGCCATATGCGCGCTATCGGCTCGCGCCGATTGCACGACACCGTGCGCCGGAGGGTCTGCCTCCTGCCATTGCGCGGCAAGGCACCGGTCCGCATTCGCCTAGACGATCGCTGCATCGCAACCATCGCGGCAGCGCTGCTGCGAAAGCACGTTCTGTCAACCTGGAGCGTAAAGCGGCAGTGCGAAAGCTCGCTGGACTTCCTGGATTCTGTCTGTCGGTTCTCGGGCGCACCTCTTGGGTGCTTTCAGCTCAAGAATGGCACGTTGACGGGTTACTGGATTCGGCAATTCCCGAGGCCGAATCGTCTCGGACGCTCTTGAGACTCAATCCCGCCCAAGTACAGCGGGCTCCCTGCGAAGGCGTCGGTCCGGATTGCAACAGCTTTGGCGAAGGCGCCGGCACTCCGCTATCGATGGCCGTCGCGTACCGTTTGAGCGTGGGCCGCGGAAAAGCGACAATGGGTCACCGAGACCATATGAGGTTGAATGGCCAGGCATGACCTGCCGTATCGAGTTTCCGCGCAAGTGGATCACTGCCAGCCACTTCGAGGCGACCCTGTCGAGCTCCGGCGACCCGCTGATGGAACCGGACATGCAGGTTGAGGTTCGCGTGCCGAATGGATGCTTCATCATGGTCGATGCCGGCGTGCGCCTGCTGTCGTACCTAAATGTCCTGGCGCACATCAACAAGGCCGTGGTGCTCGATTTCGAAGGCGGTGAAGAGGGCACCATGGGGTACCTCGACCGCATGGGTTTCTTCGATTGCCTCGATGCACGCGTCGAGGTACGCCCCGATCGCCCCATATTTTCCCGGGCGGCGTTGTATCGTGGCGGGAACCAATCACTGGTGGAATTCGCGAAGATCCGGCTTGGCGCTCGTAACCAGGAATTGCCCCGCATGCTGGTGGATTCACTACTGGACAAGGTAGGCGAGACGCCGGTGAGGGGTGTGCTGGAGAACGCGGCATTCACAATGTTCGGCGAGTTGATCGACAACATTTTCCGGCACAGCCGTACGGAACTCGACGGCTTCGCCGTCGCCCAGTACTACGGGGGAAAACGCAACGAGGTCTTTATTGCGGTGTCCGACAGTGGCGAGGGACCGATGAAGCGCCTACGACCGATATTGCCGCAGCACTACCCGGATCTGGTCGATTCGTCGGAATCAGAATTGCTAATCGCCATGTTTACGCGTGGGGTCTCGCGATTACGCAAGGCACGACACAGTGGACTGGTGTCGGCGGCGCACCATGCCTTAAAGTTCAATTCGGCGCTCGACGTGCGTATTCCGACGACCCATTTGGAGTTACTACCCGCAGCGGATGGTCACTACACAGCGAAGGGGTATGTGTCGTCCAAGCTGCCGCTCATCTGGGGTACGCATGTCGCATTCAACTTCCGACTTGACGGCCTCTAGTAGTTCTGCTTCAATTTTGCCTGTGAAGCAGATGACGCACACATTGCGGCTTCGCGACTATATGGCGTCGGACGACGGTTGGGGCAACAAGCCCGGTGTCTTGGTACACCAGAAACTGGTCCGCGCCGTCGAAGAACGGCCGCACGTAGTGTTGTTTCGGGTCTCCCTGGACGGAGTTCGTTGTGTCGATGTGTCGTT
>CAZVLI010000809.1:0-2370 GCA_964627965.1 uncultured Rhodospirillales bacterium | reverse complement strand
ATACGATGTTCGCGGTGGAGTCGCGCAAGGACTATGACTGCGCGGTCTGCATGTACCACGACCAGGCGCTGATCCCGCTGAAGACCATCGACTTCGAGCATGGCGTGAACACCACGCTGGGGCTGCCGATCGTGCGCACCTCGCCGGACCATGGCACGGCGCTCGGCCTGGCCGGCCAGGGCGTGTCGCACTGGTCGTCGATGGTGGCCGCGATCTGGACCGCCGCCATGATCGCCCGCCGGCGCGCGGTACTTCCCGAGACCTGATGCCTGATTTGCCGCCGCTGCGCGAGGTGATCGCCGCGCACGGCCTCGCTGCCCGAAAGTCGCTGGGCCAGAACTTCCTGCTCGACGGCAATATCACCGCCAAGATCGCGCGCGAAGCCGGCGACCTGACCGATCTGACGGTGATGGAGGTCGGCCCCGGACCCGGCGGCCTGACCCGCGCCTTGCTGGAGACGGACGCGAAGGCCGTTGTCGCGGTGGAGCGTGACACTCGCTGCCTTGAGGCGCTTCAGGCCCTGGCCGTCGCCTACCCCGGCCGGTTGCGACTGGTCGAGGGCGACGCGCTGGAGATCGACGAGGCCGAACTGATCGACGGACCGGCGGCGATCGTCGCCAACCTGCCGTACAACATCGCCACACCGCTGCTGTTGAAGTGGAGCAAGGCACCGCAGCGCTTTCGCTCGCTCACCCTGATGTTCCAGAAGGAGGTGGCGCAACGGCTCGCGGCCAAGCCGAATTCGGGCGCGTACGGGCGGCTTTCGGTCGTGATCCAGTGGCTTTATGAGGTCGAAGCGCTGTTCGACCTGCCGCCGCGCGCCTTCACGCCGCCGCCGAAGGTCACATCGACCGTGGTGCGGCTGGTGCCACGACCGGAACCGCTGGCGCCGGCGCGGCGCGAGACCCTGGAGCGGGTCACCGCCGCCGCCTTCGGTCAGCGCCGCAAGATGCTGCGCGGCAGCCTGAAGAGCCTGGGCACCGATCCACTGACGTTGCTCGACGCCGCCGGCATCGCCCCGGAAGCCCGAGCCGAGACGGTGAGCGTGGAAGGCTTCTGCGCCCTGGCGCGGGCGCTCGACGGCTAGCGACCCGCCCGCGCCTCGACGTTGCGCTTGATGTTGGCGAGGCAGACCTCCGCCTCCTCGTCCATGCGGCGGACCTGGTCGCCGGTCGGCGGCTTGGCGCGGGCGGGGTTGCGGATCGTGCGGGTGTATTTGGTACCGCCCTCGACCGGCTCGGCGTCGTAGCGGCAAACGATCTTGCCGATGAACGCGGTGTCGGCCTCGGCGATCCAGTAGCGGCCGGGCGCATGGTCGATTACGCGCCAGTTCAGCTCGACCTCGCCGGAGCGGATCTCCCAACGCTCGTGAAACGTGTCGCCGGGGCCCAGCGGGCGGTCGTCGGCGGTGATCTCGTGCGAGGCGGCGATCCACTCCGGCCACGAGTTCGGGTTCGACACGTAGTCCAGCACCTGCGTCGGCGTGGCGTCGATGACAATGGAATGCGCGCGCTCGAACGCAACGGTCATCAGAAGCCCTCCTGCAGCCGCTTCACGAAGTCGTACATGCCGACCTGCCGCTCCAGCTTCTGGCGCTCGGCGGTGAGGATGGCCCGCACCTTGGCCAGGCTATCGTCGACATCGTCGTTGACCACGATGTAGTCGTACTCGTTGTAGTGCGTCATCTCGTCGTTGGCCTTGGCCATGCGGCCGGCGACGACCTCGTCGGAATCCTGAGCGCGCGACTTCAACCGCTGCTCCAGCTCGCGCTTCGACGGCGGCAGGATGAAGATCGACACCAGGTCGTCGCGGGCGGTATCGCGAAGCTGCTGCGTCCCCTGCCAGTCGATGTCGAACAGGACGTCGCGGCCAGCGCTGAGCGCCGTCTCCACCGGCGCGCGCGGCGTGCCGTAATAGTTGTCGAAGACCTTGGCGTGTTCGAGCAATTCCTGGCGATTGACCATCAGGCCGAACTGCTCGTTGTCCACGAAGTAGTAGTCGATGCCCTCGCGTTCGGCCGGCCGCGGGGGCCGGGTGGTGGCGGACACCGACATGGTCAGGTCCGGTTCGACCTTCAGCAATTCGCGGCTGATCGTGGTCTTGCCGGCGCCGGACGGCGACGACAGCACGAGCATCAGGCCGCGACGTTGAATCGAGCCGGGCTCACTCAACGTTCTGCACCTGCTCGCGAAGCTGGTCGATGGTGGTCTTCAACGCCAGGCCGACACGGGTCAGCGCGGTGTCGGACGACTTGGAGCACAGCGTGTTGGCCTCGCGGTTGAACTCCTGCGCCAGAAAGTCGAGCTTGCGCCCATGGGGCCCGTCTCCGGCCAGCAGATCGCGCGCGGCGGCCACATGAGCGTCCAGCCG
>CAZVLI010000808.1:1568-2378 GCA_964627965.1 uncultured Rhodospirillales bacterium | reverse complement strand
GTAGGGTCCTTCTTGCCCAACCCTTTCGGACTCTACGACATGCACGGCAACGTCTTCGAGTGGTGCCGCGACTGGTACGGTCCGTACTTGGACGACAACGAAATGATGCGCCATCGAGCTGGCGATGCACACGCCCGCCCAGCGCGGGCACGGCAAGCGGTCGTCCTTCTATTCCGACTACACCTTCGGGGTGTGGCGCGACGACGAGCTGGTGCCGGTCGGCAAGGCCTATTTCGGCTTCACCGACGAGGAACTGGCGCAGCTCGACAAGTGGGTGCGCCAGCACACCGTGAACCGCTTCGGTCCGGTGCGCGAGGTCGAGCGCGAATTGGTGCTGGAGGTCGCGTTCGAGGGCGTGCAGGTGTCCAAGCGGCACAAGTCCGGCCTGGCGATGCGCTTCCCGCGCATCAGCCGTATCCGCTGGGACAAACCGGCGCACGAGGCCGACCGGATCGAAACCGTGGCGGCGCTGGCCGGCTAAGGCGCTCACGATTCCGCTCGGAGCCTGGCGCGACCGGCTGTCCCCACCTCACCTGTCCTCTCCGCCCCGGGGCGGAGAGGGACGAGGTTGCGATGACGTTGCCGTTCCCTCTCCGCCGGCGGGGCGGAGAGGGTTGGGGTGAGGTGGGGTGGCTTGAACCGCCTCGACCTAGCCGAGTGAATTCCTAGGGCGCGATGTCGAGGGCGGCGCGGTAGAGCGCCATGTCGTCGCCGCAGAGCTTCTCGATGCGGGCGCGCAAGCCGTCCGGGATCGGCGCGCGGGTGCTGGTGCGGTCGACGTTGTAGCTGACGACGTCGTCGGCGGAGGTC
>CAZVLI010000808.1:0-1558 GCA_964627965.1 uncultured Rhodospirillales bacterium | reverse complement strand
GGGGGCGCCGGCGGCTTCGGCGAGCGCGGCGACGAAGGCCGGCAGACGCTCGGTGACGCCGACGAGGTCGAAGTCGCGGCGCAACGCCTCGATGGCCGGGCGAGCCCTGGTGCCGCCCGAGACATATCGGCATTGCGCGTTGGCGCGGCGTCCTGCGCGGCGTTCCAGGAAGGCGACATAGCTCTCCAGCGAGGCCAGGGCACCGGCCGGGCCGTCGTGCAGGAACGGGTTGCGTGCAAGGTAGCGCCAGGTCGATTCCAGCCGCGCGACGGGTTCGCGCAGCACCGTCACGAACAGTCGCTTGTCGCCCTCGAACCGGGCGAAGTCCGCGCGCCGGCCGTGGCCGCCGACAAAGTAGAGCGCGCCGGCGATCTCGTCGGGCATGGCGCGCAGCGCGGCGATTTCACTATCGCGGTCGACGCTCAACGTTCGGGTCGGCGGGTAGCGGCCGGCGAACAGCCCGTAGACCGTCGAGCCGCCGCATTTCGGGATGTGAACGAAGACCACGCGGCGCGCCGGCGGCGGCACGGCCGGTTCCAGTGCGATGGCCTGGTGCCACGTGCGCGCGGCCTCGGGCGCGCCAGCGACCATCAATGCGCGGGCGAGGTGTGCCTGTGCTGGCAGCGCGTCTGGCTCCCGTTCGACGGCGCGGCGGTAACAGGCCAGCGCCTCGTCCGCGTCGCCTTGCGCGCGCCGGACCAGGCCGAGGTGCAGGTGCGGTGTGCTCGTGTCCGGCGCCCAGGCGACGGCGTCGCGCAGCATCGCCTCGGCGGCCGCGTAGTCCGGTCGCTGAGCCAGCAATACGCCAAGCTGCACCGCCGCCTCGGCCCAGCGCGGCCTTAGCTCCAGCGCCCGCCGCAGGGCCGTTTCGGCGCCGCTCAGGTCGCCGGTAGCCATTCGCGCTTGCCCGAGTTGCAGGTGTGCGTCGTCCCAATCGGGCCGCAGGCGAATTGCCTCAATGAATGCATCGACGGCGTCGATGGCGGCGCCTTTTGCCAGCAGGACCGCGCCCAGGCCAGCCCACGCCTCCGGCCAGTCAGGCCGCTGCGCGAGAGCGTCGCGGAAGGCCGTTGCCGCCGCCTCGAGCTGGCCGCTGGCCTGGCGCGCCACCGCGAGGTGAAAGCTCGCGAGGTCCCAGTCGGGCCGAAGCTGCCGCGCCGTTTCGAACGCCTGGATCGCCGCCTCGTCTTGGCCGGTGCGCTGGCGGCAGATGGCGAGATTGAACCAGGCGTCGGCCCAGTCAGGGCGCAGGCGGACGGCTTGCTCGAAGGCCTCGGCTGCCCGCGCGAATGCGCCGACCTTCTGGCGGGCATTGGCCAGGTGGAACCAAGCGTCGTCGCGGTCGGGAAGCAGGGCGCAGGCACGCTCCAGCGGCGCCACGGCGTCTCCCGACCGGTCCAGTTCGGCCAGGGCGATGCCGAGGCGCAGGTGCGCGCGCCCCATCTCCGGCCAGCGGTCGGCGGCGGCGGTGAAAGCCTCGGCTGCGGCGGCGAGATCGGCATCTTCCTGGAGGGCGACGCCACGCTGGAAAAGCGTGCGTGCCGCGGCGCGATCTTCC
>CAZVLI010000807.1:0-2379 GCA_964627965.1 uncultured Rhodospirillales bacterium | reverse complement strand
CCTCGCTCGTGCCAGCGGCTCGGGCGGCTGCAGGGCAGGGCCATCGAAGGCCTCGTCGACATACTGCGTGATCGCGGCGGTCTCGTAGATCGCCGCGCTACCGTGCACCAACGTCGGCACGCGCCCGAACGGGTGCAGGTCGAGATAGCTCGCCGGCACGTCGGCGGCGAACGGATCGATTTCGTGCCAGCGCCATTCGATGCCCTTCTCGCGCAGCGTCAGGCGCGCGATCCAGGCATAGACGCTGTAGCGGTAGCCATGCAGGTCGACGGCCACGGCTCAGCTCTTCGGCGGTTTCTGCTCCTTGGCCTCGGTCGGGAAGCCGGCCTTCTTCCAGGCGCCATAGCCGCCGGCCATGTGACAGACCGGGCTCAGCCCCATGTCCTGCACCGACTTCGCGGCGAGCGCGGAGCGCATGCCGCCGGCGCAGAAGAACATGAACTTCTTGCCGGACTGGAACGCCTCCTTGGCGTAGGGGCTCTCCGGATCGACCCAGAACTCCAGCATGCCGCGCGGCGCGTGCATGGCGCCGGGAATGGCACCGTCGCGCCAGAGCTCGCGGACATCGCGGATGTCGACGAACACCACGTCATCGTCGGCCATGTGCGCCTTGGCCTGCTCGACGGTCCAGGTCTCGATCTCGGCTTCGGCCTCGGCACACAGTTGCTTGATGCCCTTGGTGATCTTCGACATTAGAAAGTTCTCCTTAACGCTCGCGAACTAAGGTGCGGCAATGCATGGCCGCTTGCAAGGCGCCGGCCGGGGGACGACGATGATATCGATGTTCAACCTGCACCCTCAGCTGGAGACGGACTCGCATCACGTCGCGGCGCTGGACCTCTGTCAGGTCAGGCTGCTCGACGACGGGCGCTACCCCTGGCTGTTGCTGGTGCCGCAGCGGGACGATGTCACGCAGGTGCTCGATCTCGCGGCCGACGACCAGCAGCTGCTGTGGGACGAGATACGCCATGTCACCGCGCGGCTGAACGACATCTGGAGCCCGGCCCGGGTCAACCTCGGGATCAGCGGCATCGTCGTGCCGCAGCTCCACGTCCATCTGATCGCCCGGTTCGAGAACGACCCGGCCTGGCCAAGGCCGGTCTGGAACCTCGGGACACCGACGACCTACCCGGCAGACTTGCTGACAAGCCGCCTGGACGAACTGCGAACGGCGCTCGCGCCCTAGCTCTTCGCGGCGATCAGCTCGATCTCGACCAGGAGGTCGGGGCTGGCCAGCCCGGCGACCACCAGCAGCGTCGATGCGGGCTTGGCATCGCCCATGATCGGCCCGCGCACCTTGCGCAGCGTCGCGACGTCCGCCTGGTTGGTGATGAACGAGTTCAGCTTCACCACGTCGCCCCAGTCCATGCCGGCTTCCTTCAGGATTGCCGACAGATTGTTCATCGCCGCCGTGGCTTGGGCCTCGAACCCCTCGGCGACCTTGCCGTCGGGCGTGATGCCGACCTGGCCGGAGGCGTGCAGCCAGCGGGCACCGGCCGGCACCTCGACACCGTGATGGTAGGCGCCGAGCGGCGCGGAAATACCGGTTGGATTGAAGGCGCGGTTCATCTCGTTCTCCTCGGGTTCAAGCGGTGCGGCCGCCGTCGACCGGCAGGTTCACGCCGGTCAGGAAGGCGGCTTCGTCGGTTGCCAGGAACACCGCCGCGCTGGCGATGTCGGCGGGTGTCGCGAAACGGCCAAGCGGGATCGATCCGATCATGGTGTCGCGGATCTGCTCCGTCAGTTCGCCACCCATCGAGTCGATCATGAGCTTGGTCTCGGCCGCAACCGGCAGCACGGCGTTGACCCGGATGCCGTGCGGCGCCAGTTCCACCGCCATGGCCTTGGTCAGTGTGATCACGGCGCCTTTCGAGGCGGCGTACCATGCGCCGCGCGGGCGCGGCCGCAGGCCGGCGGTCGACGCGGTATTGATGAAGCAGCCGCCGTTCTTCGCCTTGAAGACCGGCACGGCGTGCTTCGCGGCCCAGTAGATGCTCTTCACGTTGACCGAGAACAGGCGGTCGAACGTCGCTTCGTCGGTATCCTCCAGCCGATCGCCAGGCTGCGGCACGCCGGCATTGGACACGAAGATGTCGAGGCCGCCGAATTCGGCCTGGGCCGCCGCGACGAGACCGGCGACGTCGTCGCTCTTCGACACGTCGCCGGCGACGAAACGCGCCCTGCCGCCGGCTTCGGCGATGCTGTTCGCGACAGCCTCGCCGTCGCTCGCAGGCAGGTCGTTGAGAATGACGGCCGCGCCCTCGGCCGCGTAGCCGCGTGAAATCGCGGCGCCGAATCCGGCGCCGGCGCCGGTCACGATCGCGACCTTGCCTTCCAGACGTCCTGCCATGTTCGTTTCTCCCGGTTGTCGATGGCGCC
>CAZVLI010000806.1:0-2383 GCA_964627965.1 uncultured Rhodospirillales bacterium | reverse complement strand
CAGGGCGGCGGACGCGGCCCCTGGGGCCAGGGACCATCCGGCGGCGGCGGTGGGGGCGGCGGCGGTCCGCAGCCGCCGAACCTTGAGGACCTGCTGCGCCGCGGCCAGGCGGGTTTCCGGCGCATGGCGCCGGGCGGGCGCTGGGGCGGCAAGGGCATCATCCTGGGCCTGCTGGTGCTGGTCGGCTTGTGGATGTTCTCCGGCTTCTACCGGGTCCAAACCGACGAGCAGGGCGTGGTGCTGCGCTTCGGCAAGTATTCCCGCACGACCGCGCCGGGCCTGAACTATCACCTGCCGTCGCCGATCGAGACCGCGATCACGCCGAAGGTGACGCGCGAACAGCAGGTCGACATCGGCTTCCGCAGCGCTTCGGATTTCGGCCGTCCGACGGCCAATCGCGACGTGCTGGAAGAGGCGCTGATGCTGACCGGCGACGAGAACATCGTCGACATCAACTTCGCCGTGGTCTGGCGCATCAAGGACGCGCGCGACTTCCTGTTCAACATCCAGCAGCCGGCCAGCACGGTGAAGGCTGTGGCGGAGAGCACGATGCGCGAGATCGTCGGCCGCTCGAAGATCGACGACGTGCTGACCGAGGGCCGCGCCCAGGTCGAAATCGACGCCACGGAGCTGATGCAGGAGACGCTGGATAGCTATGGCGCCGGTATCGACGTGGTGCGCGTCAAGCTGCAGAAGGCCGACCCGCCGGCCGCGGTGATCGACGCCTTCCGCGACGTGCAGCGCGCCCGCGCCGACCAGGAGCGCCTGCGCAACGAAGCCCAGGCCTACGCCAACGACATCATCCCGCGGGCCCGCGGTGAGGCGGAGCAGAACCGCCTGGAAGCCGAGGGCTATCGCGAGCGGGTGGTGGCCGAGGCCGAGGGTGAAGCGGCGCGCTACCTGTCGATCCTGAAGGAGTATCAGTCGGCTCGCGAAGTCACCAAGCGGCGGATGTTCCTGGAGGTGATGGAGCAGGTGTATGAGAACGCCGACAAGGTGATCCTGGATACCGAAGGCGGGTCGGGCGTGGTGCCGTACCTGCCGCTGCCGGAACTGCAGAAACGACGGAATAGCGCGACGCAGGGGAGCAACCAGTAATGAAGATCGGTGGCATTGTCCTCGCCGCGCTGCTGCTGGTGGTCGGCGTCCTCGGCTACAGCGCGATGTTCACGGTGCAGGAAACCGAGCAGGCGTTGGTCCTGCAGTTCGGCGATCCGCGGCGGAAGATTCGTGACCCGGGCCTGCACTTCAAGATCCCGGTCATCCAGAACGTGGTCTACATGGAGAAGCGCATCCTCGACCTGGATGCGCCGAAGCAGGAGGTCATCGCCTCGGACAAGAAGCGGCTGGTGGTGGATGCCTACGCCCGCTTCAAGATTTCCGACGCGCTGGAGTTCTACCGCACCGTGAACAACGAAGCGGTGGCGCGAAACCGCTTGTCGAACATCATCAACTCGTCGCTGCGCGAGGTGCTGGCGCGGGCCGAACTGCAGGCGGTGATGTCGGAGGAGCGCAGCCAGCTGATGCGGCAGATCACCAACCAGGTGAATGCCGAGGCCGGCAAGATCGGCATCGAAATCGTCGATGTCCGGATCAAGCGCGCCGACCTGCCGGAAGAGAACAGCCAGGCGATTTACCGCCGCATGCAGGCCGAGCGCGAGCGCGACGCCCGCGAGCTGCGGGCGCGCGGTGCCGAGGAAGCGCAGAAGATCAAGGCCGACGCCGACCGGCAGCGCGCGGTGTTGCTGGCCGAGGCGGAGCGTCTGGCGCAGGTGCTGCGCGGCCAGGGCGACGCCGACCGGACGCGGATCCTGGGCGAGGCCTACGGCCGCGACGCGGACTTCTTCGACTTCTATCGGACGCTGGAATCGTACCGGAAGTCGCTCACCGGCGGTGACACCAACCTGGTGCTGTCGCCGGACAGCGACTTCCTGAAGTATTTCGGCAGCCGTTCGGTCACGCAGCCCGGGGGCTAGCCGGACCGAACCATGCGGGACCTGGCGGCGGCGCTGGCGCTGGCGATCGCGCTGGAGGGCATGATCTACGCGCTGTTCCCGTCGGCGATGCAACGCATGATGGCGACGGTGCTGGAACAGCCGCCGGAGCGGTTGCGCATCGCCGGCCTGGTGGCCGCCGCGATTGGCGTCTTGCTGGTCTGGCTGGTGCGCGCGTCGGAGTAGCGTCGACGCCGGATAACGCCAAGTTGATGGCGCCGTCGCCTTGCGATTGCCGCATTCGGCGGCTCACGATGCCGCCTTGCGCGGCTCGACCGGGCTTGCTTGCAAGGGCCCCGGCGTTGAACTAACTCTGGTTCCAAGGCCCGCGCCCGTCGAGGGTGCGCAACGCGGTCAGGTGCTGTGCGCCGGCCCAGGCAGGAGAGATA
>CAZVLI010000805.1:0-2383 GCA_964627965.1 uncultured Rhodospirillales bacterium | reverse complement strand
CGAAGCGCAAAAGCGCAAGTACCTGCCGCGTGCGGCCGCCGGCGAGTGCATCATCTCCTTCTGCCTGACCGAGCCCGAGGCCGGCTCGGACGCCGCGTACCTGAAGACCCGGGCTGAGCGCACCGACGCGGGCTGGCGGCTGAACGGCGGCAAGCGGTTCATCTCCAACGCGCCGGATGCCGGCCTGTTCGTGGTGATGGCGCGCTCCAACCCCGACGATCCAGGCGCCGGCGGCGTCTCCGCCTTCCTGGTCGAGGCCGGCACGCCCGGGCTGCATGTCGACCCGCCCCTCGACAAGATGGGCCAGCGAACGGCGCACACCGCCGACGTCACCTTCACCGATTGCGACATCCCGGCCGACGCCCTGCTCGGCGACGCGGAGGGGATGGGCTTCAAGACGGCGATGAAGGCACTGGACGACGCACGTATCCACATGGCCGCCGTCGCCACCGGCCTGTCGCGGCGCCTGATCGACGAGGCGCTGGAATACGCCCGCAACCGGCGGCAGTTCGGCAAGCCGATCGCCGACTTCCAGCTCGTGCAGGCGATGCTGGCCGACTCCGAAGCGGAATACCTGGCGAGCCGCGCCATGGTGCTGGAGGCGGCGCGCGCGATGGACCGGGGCGAGAAGGTGCCAAAGCAGGCCGCCGCCGCGAAGTACTTTGCCACCGAGGCGCTGGGCCGTATCGCAGACCGCGCGGTGCAGGTGCACGGTGGCTACGGCTACATGGCGGAATACCCGGTCGAGCGGCTCTACCGCGACGCCCGGCTGTTCCGCATCTTCGAGGGCACCAGCCAGATCATGCAGCTCGTGATCGCGCGGGAGATGCTGCGCGGTTAGCCACCCCCCTCAGAACCCCGTCATGCCGGCCTTGAGCCGGCATCCATGTCGAAGGCAGATACCCCGGCAGCCGGACACGCGGCACCATGGACCCCGGATCAAGTCCGGGGTGACGGTTTGGGAAGGCGACGAGCCTCTAAGCGGCAGACGTCCTGCTCAACCGCCGATCGATTCCATCGTCGCCAGGGTCCGCCTGGCCTGCAGGACGATGGCGTAGTCGATGAACTTGCCGTCGATCTGGAAGGAGGCGTTGCCTTCCGCTTCCGCCTTCTCGAACTCGGTGACGACGCGGGTGGCGAAATCGACCTCAGCCGCGGTCGGCGTGAACGCCTCGTTGGCCGGCGCGACCTGGGCGGGGTGGATGCACATCTTGCCCTGGAAGCCGAGCCGGCGGGAGCGCGCGCAGCAGGCGGCGTAGGCTTCGGCTTCACGAAACGCGACGAAGACGGTGTCGATCGGCGGCTCCAGCCCGCCCAGACGGCTGGCCAGGACCGTTTCGGCGCGGATCGGCGCCAGTTCCTCCTCCTCCACCGTCGGCGTGAAGCTCATGTCGGCGCTGTAGTCGGCGGCGCCGAAGCTGAGGCGCCGCACACGGGTGTCGGCCGCCGCGATGGCACGCAGCGCGGCATGACCCTTCGCGGTCTCCACCGCCGGAATCAGATCGATGCCACCGACCGGTAGGCCGCGCTCGCGCTCCAGCTGCGTCAGCAGCCAATCCACGGTCACCACGTCGTCGGGCCGCTCCACCATCGGCAGCAACAGACCATCCAGCCCCTCGCCGACCACGGCCTGCAGGTCGCCGTAGCAGTATTCCGTGGTGGTCGCATTTACGCGCACATAGGCGCGGCAGCTTCGCGGCCGCCTCAGCGCCTCGACGATCACGTCGCGCGTGGCGACCTTGTCCGGCACCGGCACGGCGTCCTCCAGGTCGAGAATGGCGACATCGGCACCGGCGCCGAAGACCTTCTCCACCTTTCGGGGCTGGTTCCCCGGAACGAACAACATCGATCGCAAGGCTGGCATTTTCTCAACTCCCTCACCCGCTTAAGCTGGCGCGCATCGAAATCCATACGAGGACCGCCATGGGCCAGACCCGCAACGTGCTCTTCATCATGAGCGACCAGCTCCGCTACGACTACCTGAGCTGCATGGGTGCGCGCCATATCGCCACGCCGAATATCGACCGGCTGGCGAAGATGGGGACACTGTTCCGGCGTGCCTACTGTCCGTCGGGCGTGTGCGGTCCGTCGCGGATGTCGTTCTACACCGGACGCTCGATGACCAGCCACGGCGCGACCTGGAACGCGGTGCCGCTGTCGGTTCGCGAATTGACGCTGGGCGACTACCTGCGGCCGCTGGGCATGCGGGTGGCGCTCGCCGGCAAGACGCACGCCCTGCCCGACCCGGACGCGGTCACCGGGACGCTGTACCGGCTCCACTACGACGGCGCCAGCGACCGGGCCCGCGAGGTCCGCGAACGGGCGCGCGAGTCGCTGCGCAGGCTCGAGGCCGAGCTCGTCGCCGAGCAGCTCGACCGGCTCT
>CAZVLI010000804.1:0-2385 GCA_964627965.1 uncultured Rhodospirillales bacterium | reverse complement strand
GCTGATCGCTTCCACGCCCTGCGAAGCCGTCTGCATGTTCGAGGACATCTCCTGCGTCACGGCGGACTGTTCCTCCACCGCGGCGGAGATCGCCGAGGAGATCTCGTTCACCTGACCGATGGTCTTGGTGATCACTTCGATGGCGCTGACCGCGCTGGAGGTCGAGCCCTGGACCTCGGCGATCTGCGATCCGATTTCCTCGGTGGCACGCGCGGTCTGGCTGGCCAGGTTCTTCACTTCCGAGGCGACGACGGCGAAGCCCTTGCCGGCCTCGCCGGCGCGGGCCGCCTCGATGGTCGCGTTCAGCGCAAGCAGGTTGGTCTGCGCGGCGATGTTGTTGATCAGCTCGACCACGTCGCCAATCTTCTGCGCCGCGGCGGCCAGGCCGGAGACGATGCCGTTGGTGTCCTCGGCCTGCTTCACGGCCGAGACCGAGATCTCCAGCGCTTCGCTGACGCGGCGGCTGATCTCGGTGACCGAGGCTGCCATCTCCTCCGCGCCGGCCGCGACCGACTGCACGTTCGAGGCCGTCTCGGTCGACGCGTTGGCGGCGCTGGCGGCCTGCGAGTTGGTCTGCTCGACCGCCTGCATGATCTCGCCGAGATCGCTGTCGATGGTCTTCTGGGTTTCGGCCCGGCGCATCCGCTCCTGCACCTGTTCGGTGATGTCGGTGGCGAACTTCACCACCTTCAGGACGTTTCCTTCGTGATCGAGGATCGGGTTGTAGGAGGCCTGGATCCAGACTTCCTTGCCACCCTTGCCGACGCGCTTGTATTCGTCCGACTGGTACTCGCCGCGGCCGAGCGCTTCCCAGAACTGCCGGTACTCGGCCGTCGCCGCGACGCCGGGCTCGGCGAACATCGAGTGGTGCTGGCCCTGGATCTCGCTGAGGCCGTAGCCCATGGTCGCGAGGAAATTCTCGTTGGCGGTCAGGATCGTGCCGTTCGGCTCGAACTCGATCACCGCCTGCGACTTGTGGATCGCCGCGATCTGGCCTTCGAAGTCGAAGCTCTTCAGCTTCTGCTCGGTGATATCGGTGGCGAACTTCACCACCTTGTAGACCTTGCCGTCGCGACCGGAGATCGGGTTGTAGGAGGCCTGGATCCAGATCTCCTTGCCGCCCTTGCCGAACCGCTTGTACTCGGCGGCCTGGAACTCGCCACGAGCCAGCCGGGTCCAGAAGTCGCGATACTCGGCGCCGTTCGCATAGTCCGGGTCGACGAACATCGAGTGATGCTGGCCCTGGATTTCGTTCAGCGCGTAGCCCACGGCACCGAGGAAATTCTCGTTCGCCCACACGATCGTGCCGTCGGGCTTGAACTCGATGATGGCCTGGGAGCGATCGAGCGCAGCGAACTTGTCGCGCAGCTCGTTCGAGGTTTGCTTAGTCAACATGTCGGCTCCGTGGACGAGCGCGACCCCCGAACGTTGTCATACGTCGGAATTCGTTAACGACGGTTGAATGGTGACGGGAAAGTTTGCCATATCCGCCCGCATGGCGCGATTTTCACCGGAAAGCCGCACGATTTGAGTGTAGCTGGTCATCGGATCGCGCCCTTTGATCGGCATCAGAATCGCATAATGATCTCATATTAATCAGTTTTTCATAACGTGCGAGTCAGGGTTGTGGCGGGTCACGGCGTTCGGAGTGAGGACGTTCGTATCATGAAGATGAACCAAGCCTACCTGACCGCGATGGTCGAGGCGATGCCGGTCGCGGTGATGCTCTGCGACCTGAACGATTTCAAGATTACCTATGCCAATGCGGCGTCGATCGAGGCGCTGCGCTCGATCGCCCATGTGCTGCCGGTGCCGCCGGAGGACATCGTCGGCCAGTCGATTGACATCTTCCACAAGGACCCGGCGCATCAGCGCAAGATGCTGGCCGACCCGCGCAACCTGCCGCACAAGGCGATGATCCAGGTCGGTGAGGAGTATCTGGATCTCTTGGTCTCGCCGATCATGGACGGCGGCAAGTATGTCGGCCCGATGCTGACCTGGTCGGTCGCCACCGACATCGTCGCCAAGGAGGCCGAGACCGCCCGCCTGGTGCAGATGATGGACGAGATGCCCATCAACGTGATGATGGCCGACAAGGACACGCTGGAGATCAACTACATCAACAAGACCAGCATCGAGACCCTGCGGCCCCTGCAGTCGCTGCTCCCGATCCCGGTCGACCAGCTCAAGGGCGCCTGCATCGACGTCTTCCACAAGCACCCAGAGCACCAGCGCCGGTTGCTGGCCGACGCGAGCAACCTGCCGCACCGGGCCAAGATCAAGCTCGGCGACGAGACCCTCGACCTTCGGGTCAGCGCCATCAACGACCCGCAGGGCAACTACATCGCGCCGATGGTGAGCTGGGCGGTCGTCACGCGTCAGGTC
>CAZVLI010000803.1:0-2397 GCA_964627965.1 uncultured Rhodospirillales bacterium | reverse complement strand
TGCTGCCGCTCTACGTGCCGGTGCTCATCTTCGGCGTGTCCGCCATCGACGCGGCGGTGTTCAACATGGCCACCGACGCCCCGCTCCTGATCCTCGCCGCCCTGCTGCTCGGCGCCCTCGCGCTATGCCCCTGGGCCGCCGCCGCCGCCCTCCGCCTTTCGCTGGAGTGACTCCAGTCTTGTATGTACAATCAGACATACCAATGTAATGACTGTACAGTTCTCCGGGTTCGACTGGGATGCTGGTAACCGAGAGAAATGCCTCAAGCATGGAGTCTCGATCGCCGAGATCGAGTTTCTGTTCATGGAAAGCCGGCTACGGGTGCGACCGGACATCGAGCACTCGCAATCGGAGCAGCGTTTCCAGGCAGTAGGGCGCACGGAAGCGGGCAGGCATGTGTTTCTGGTGTTCACCCTGCGAGGCGCGCCGCCGCCAAGTCTGATCCGGCCGATCAGCGCGCGATACATGCACAAGCCTGAGGTAGAGGCCTATGAAGAAGCGATTTCCAGACTTCAAGAGTGACGAAGAAGCCGAGCAATTCGTCGCCGATGCCGATCTCAGTGGCTACGACTTCTCCGACTTCCGCCCGACCCGTTTCGAGTACGCCAAGAAAACCGCCCGCATCAACATGCGCCTGCCCGAAGCGTTACTTGACGCCGTCAAGCAGCAGGCGGCGGCACGTGGTCTGCCCTATCAGCGGTTTATCCGCGAGGTGCTGGAGCAAGCCGTACGATCGACGAAAGCCACCTCTGGATAGCGGCAAAGTGTCCTAGGGCGGCTTGCCTGACACGGGGGGCCGGGGTACATCGGTCTTATGCATCGTTTCGCCAACCCGACGCGGTTCATGCGGCTTTCCGGGGCGATCCTGCCGTGGAGCGGCGCTGTCGCCGCCTTGGCGCTGGTCACAGGTCTGGCCTGGGGGCTGGTCTGGGCCCCGGCCGACTACCAGCAGGGCGACAGCGTGCGGATCATGTACATCCACGTGCCGTCGGCCTGGATGGCGATGTTCTGCTACACCTTCCTGGCCGTCGCCAGCATCGTGGCGCTGATCTGGCGCCATCCGCTGGCCGACCTGTCGGCCAAGGCCGCCGCCCCGATCGGCGCCGTGTTCACCGCCGCCGCCCTGATCACCGGCAGCCTGTGGGGCAAGCCGATGTGGGGCACCTGGTGGGTCTGGGACGCACGCCTGACCTCCGTGCTGGTGCTGCTGTTCCTCTACCTCGGCTACATGGCGCTGTGGCAGGCGATCGACGACCCGCGCAAGGCCGCCCGCGCCGCCGCGATCCTGGCCATCGTCGGCTTCGTCAACGTGCCGATCATCAAGTTCTCGGTCGACTGGTGGAACACCCTGCACCAGCCGGCCAGCGTCATCCGCATGGACGGCCCGACCATCGACGCCTCGATGCTGTGGCCGCTGCTGCTCACCGCCGTCGGCTTCAAGGCCTACTTCGTCACCGTGCTGCTGATGCGCATCCGCACCGAGCTGAACGCCGCCAAACTGCGTGCGCTGCGCCAGGCGCAGATCGCCGAGGCCATGGGCACGCCAGCCATGGAGGCTGCCGAATGAGCGCGCAACAGCACGCTCACGTCGAAAAGCGGGCCGTGTCCTGCTGGGCACGGCCATGACGGAGTTTCTCGCCATGGGCGGCTACGGCGCCTACGTGTGGCCGTCCTTCGGCATCGTGCTGGGGATGATGGCGGTCTTGCTGGTCGTGAGCTGGCGCGACGGCCGCCACACCGCGAAGACCTTGGCAGCGCTGCAGGCCGAGCGCCGCGCCAACCGGGACAACGCGTGAAAAGAAAACGCCAACGCCTCTGGCTCGTCGTCATCGGCGTGCTGCTGCTGGGCAGCGCCACGGCGCTGGTGTTCCTGGCGCTGGGGGATAGCGTCTCGCTGTTCCGCACGCCGAGCCAGCTCGCCGACGAGCCGCCGCCGCCGGATCGCCGCCTGCGCCTAGGCGGCCTGGTCGAGGAAGGCAGCGTCGCCAAGGAGGCCGACGGCGTTACCGTCGCCTTCCGCGTCACCGATACGGTAAACGCGGTGCCGGTGCGCTATCGCGGGCTGCTGCCCGACCTGTTCCGCGAGGGCCAGGGCGTGGTCGCCGAGGGCCGCATGGGGCCGGGCGGCGTTTTCGTCGCCGACGAGGTGCTCGCCAAGCACGACGAGAACTACATGCCGCCGGAAGTCGCCGAGGCGCTCAAGGAAGCCGGCCAGTGGAAGGGCAAGGAATGAACACCAACCAGGTCGAGGTCCTCGCGCTGATCGACTTCCCCGAGGTCACCGACAAGCGGTTGAAGGAGAACTTCGTCGTCCGCGAGCTCGACAAGGCCGACGACAAGGACGCGCTGCTGAAGGAGCTGGCGCCGCGCCTGCGCGGCATCGCCACCATGGGCCAG
>CAZVLI010000802.1:0-2399 GCA_964627965.1 uncultured Rhodospirillales bacterium | reverse complement strand
ACTTCACCAGCGCGTTGAGGTAGTCGTCGACCGCGCGCGGAATGACGTCGAAGTACAGCTTCTTGGCGCGGCGCGGCTGCTGGAACATGTACAGCGCCAGGCTTTCCGGCGCGGCGTAGCGAAGCCACTCGTCGATGGTCAGGCCGTTGCCGCGCGACTTGGAGATCTTCTCGCCGTTCTCGTCGAGGAACAGCTCATAGTTGAAGCCCTCCGGCGGCTGTCCACCGAGAATGCGGCAGATGCGGCTGGACAGTCGCACCGAGTCGATCAGGTCCTTACCCGACATCTCGTAGTCGACATCCAACGCGCGCCAGCGCATCGCCCAGTCGGCCTTCCACTGCAGCTTGCAGTCGCCGCCGGTGACCGGCACCTCAATCTTCTTGCCCTCGTCGTCCTCGTAGACAACGGTGCCCGCGTCCGGGTCGCGATGAACGATCGGCACCTGCAGCACCTGACCGGTCTTCGGGCAGAGCGGCAGGAAGGGCGAGTAGGTCGCGCGCCGCTCCGGGCCCAGCGTCGGCAGGATGACGTTGATGACCTCGTCGTAGTGCTGCGGCACTACGACGAGGTCATCAACGTCATCCTGCCGACGCTGATGACCTCGTCGTAGTGCCGCAGCACCGACAACAAAGTCTCGTCGAACACGCCCTCGGTGTAGCACTGCGTCGCCGAGACGAACTCGTAGTCGAACTCGAAAGTGTCGAGGAAGGCGCGCAGGCGCGCGTTGTTATGGGCGCCGAAACTGTCATGCGTGCCGAACGGGTCCGGCACCTGGGTCAGCGGCTTGCCCAGGTGCTGCGCCATCATCTCGCGCTCGGGCACGTTGTCCGGCACCTTGCGCAGCCCGTCCATGTCGTCGGAGAAGCAGATCAGGCGCGTCGGCAGGTCCGACAAGGTGGAAAAGGCGTGGCGCACCATCGACGTGCGCGCAACCTCGCCGAAGGTACCGATATGCGGCAGACCGGACGGGCCGTAGCCCGTCTCGAACAGCACGTAGCCTTTCGCGCCCAGCCCGCCCGCGGTGCGGTCGACGAGCTTCTTGGCCTCCTGGAAGGGCCAAGCGTTGGAGGCGGCGGCAAGCGTGCGCAGGTCATCAGTCATGGCGCCGCATAAACCGCGAAATCGCGGCGAGGTCAACGCCGAGGCAAGCCGACAAACTGGGCGAAGGCGTCGTCGACCGCCTGCAATGTGTCGTGGTCGAGGCGGCCGATGCGCCGGGCGATGCGGTCGCGGGCCACGGTGACGGCCTTGTCGACCATCACCTGTGCCGGCTCCCGCAGGCCGACGTCCGGCGACGGTTCCACGGTCACGCGTAACAAGGGGAGATCATGCAGTTCACTGGTCAGGCGCAGCACGGTCACGGTGTTCAGCGCCGCGAAGGGGTCGGCCTGGACGACCAGGACCGGACGCGATGTCGCGCCGGCCAGGACGACGCTGACCAGGTCGCCGCGCGCTACGTCCATTCCGGCGCCAGCGCGTCCAGTTCGCCTTCGAGTTCGTGGAATGCTTCGGCGGCATCGCCGCCGGCGGCATTGGCCGCCAGGCACTGGCGCCGCGCCTCGGCCTCGAAAGCCCGGCGGCGGTCGCGTTCGAGCCGCTCGCGCACCAGGTCGCGCAGCACCTCGCCCATCGGCCGCTCTTCGTCGCGCGCCAGACCGGCCAAAGCATGCTTGAGTTCCGGATCGAGCCGGAACGTGATCGTACCAGTCATAGCCGTAGTCCCACCCTTGCCGCACAAGATGTGGGAATATTGTGTCTCAATCAAGTCCGAATGATGTGAGTCACAATGTCGCGCGCCGGCGAGTCATGTTGTGAGTCGCGAGGCGCGACAACTTGTGAGTCACTTCCGCATGCGCCTCTAGAGTCGGAAACGAGCACGGCGCCCGACGGCCGCGAATCCAGTAGGATCGCGCCATGGCCCGATCCGCCCCCGCTCCCGTACCGCAAGCTGCGCCGCTCGCCGCGCCGGCGCTGGCCGTGGGCGTGAAGCGGGCGGTGTGGCTGTCGACCGACGGCGAGATCGGGACGCTGAGCCTGGACCAGGCGGCGATGAAGGCACAGGCGAGCGCGCCGCTGGTCTGTCACAAGCCGCTGGTGGCCAGGCGGCTGGGCGTGCCGCCCTTCCCTGCTTTGGATCTGCTGGAACTGTTCGCCTTCGCGCGGCCGGCGCGGTTCTGCCTGCCGACGCCGGCCGGGCTGGCCGACGCCCTGGGTTTCGACCGGCCGGACGACCTGGAGGGCCAGGCGCTGACCCTGCTGCAAGCGGCGGAGGCGCTGCTGGCGGACCTGGCGACCACGGAAGGCGCCAAGCGCGCCGCCCTGCTGGCGATGACCATGGCCAAGGCCGGCTGGCGCTGGGGGCCGAACGTCGGCTACGACAAGCTGAGGGCCGCCGGAGC
>CAZVLI010000801.1:0-2402 GCA_964627965.1 uncultured Rhodospirillales bacterium | reverse complement strand
CAACTCACCCGGCCGTGGCCGACGCGCGACGGTCGCTGGTTCCTGCCGCACTTCCGTCTGCCGAACCTGCAGGCGCGGGTGCTGCAGGTGCTGGGCTGCGAGTTCACGCCGGAGTCGGTCGGCCCGGCGGTGGCGAAGTGGGACGCGCTCGACCTGGAGGCCGCGATCGACGAGGCGCGTGCCTGTGGCGGCATGGTGCGCTCCAACGAGGAATGGCTGGCGCACCCGCATGGTCAGGTGCTGGCGGCCAAGCCGATCGTCGAGATCATCAAGCTGGGCGACAGCGCGCCTGAGCCGATGCCGGCCGGCGACCGCCCGCTCGACGGTATTCGGGTGCTCGACCTGACGCGCATCCTGGCCGGTCCGATCGCCGCGCGCACGCTGGCCGAGCACGGCGCCGAAGTCCTGATGGTGACCAAGGACGGGCTGCCGCAGATCCCCGAGCACGTCGTCGACACCAGCCACGGCAAGCGCAGCAGCTATCTCGACCTGAAGTCGACGGACGGCGCGACGCGGCTGCGCGAGCTGGCGAAAACGGCCGACGTGTTCTCGCAAGGCTATCGGCCGGGCATCCTCACCGGCCTCGGCTTCGGGCCGGAGCAGCTCGCGGAGCTCCGTCCCGGCGTCGTCTACTGCTCGATCTCGTGCTTCGGCGCCGACGGCCCGCTCAGCCACCGCGCCGGCTGGGAGCAGGTGGCGCAGACCGTCACCGGCATGTGCCACGGCCAGGATCCGGAACAGCCGCGCCTGGCGCCGGCGGCGGCGTGCGACTACACGACCGGCTATCTCGCCGCCTATGGCGTGCTGCTGGCGCTGGCCCGGCGGGCGCGCGAGGGCGGCAGCTACCACGTCCGCGTCTCGCTGTGTCAGTCCGGCATGTTCATCCAGCGCCAGGGCAACGTCGCCTACGACGCGCCGGACATGAACCTGTCGCCGGCCGAGCTCGACGAGATCATGATCGTCAGCGAGCCGGCCTCCGGCCCGCTGCGTCATCTCGGTCCGGTCCTGCGGCTGTCGGAAACGCCGCCGCGCTGGGTCCGCCCGACGCCGGTCCTCGGCGGCGACGAGGCCGCGTTTCCGGCCGCGCCGGTGTCAGACGCCGCGGACTAGCCTAGCCGGCGGGGATCGCGACGGCCGTCATGTCGCGGCCGACGGTGAGCGGGCCGTCGTAGATCGCGCGCACTTCGGCTTCCAGCGCGTCCAGCTCGGCAGCCGACTTCGGGCGCAGGTGGGTCAGCACCAGATGCCCGACACCGCACTCCGCGGCGACCTTCGCGGCTTGTGTCGCGTCGGCCAGGGTGAACGTCGCCACTTTCCGCAGATGTTCGCTGTCGCCGATCTCGGCGCCGCCGGCGAAGCAGCACTGCACCAAGATGTCGGCGCCCTCGGCCATGCGGCGCAGGCCGCCGCAGTCGACGGTGTCGCCGCTGACGGTGATCACGCGACCGGCGGCCTCGAACCGGTAGCTCAGGCACTTCCAGCGGTTCTTGAATTCCTTGGAGAAGTCGAGCCCGTGGCCGTGTACGGCATAGGCGCAACTGACGCGCCAGGTCTCGGTCTCGATCACGTCGCCGGGCTCGATGTCGACGGCGCGCACCGGTTTCCAGCCGCCGTAGATCGGCTCGCCGACGGAGCGCCACTCGATGTCCTTGGCGTAGACTTTGTTGATCAGCGTGTCGACGATCTCGGCGGTGCCGGTGGGGCCGTAGATCTTCAGCTCGTCCTTCCGCCCGCGCAGCCAGCTGGTGATCATCACGTCGGCCAGGTCGCTGATGTGGTCGAGGTGGTGGTGGGTGATGAACACCGGGTTCACCTGCGCCGGATCCTCGCCGGCCTCGACCATGCGGATGCCGACGCCACGCCCGGTGTCGAACAGCAGTCGTTCGTCGCCGTGCCGGATCAGCGTCGCCGGCCCGAACCGGTCGGCGCTGACCCACGGGCCGCCGGTGCCGAGCACCATCACGTCCGGCAAGGTGTTGTCGCTGGCGGTCGGCATGGGCTGCGGTCGCTCCTCTAGCTCGATCAACGAAGCCTAGCCGATCGGTGCCGGTATTTGCCCGACCGATTTCCCTGCTACGATTTCGATGTGGAGTTGTGCCGATGAGCGAGTCGCGCGAGGAAAGTCGAGCCAGGCTGGCGGCCCGCCTGGCGGAGATGAAGAAGACCAGTGGCCGGCGTCGCAATAGCAGTGAGCTGGCCCTGCGCTGCGGGCTGATCGCGATGCTGTTGCTGCCGGCCGGGTTCGGTTACTTCGCCTGGCTGTTCATCGCCGATGCGCTGGTCGCGGAGTCCGGCGCCAGATCGGTGGCGGGCGTCGTGCACGAGGTGGAGCAGGAGACCTCGACCTACCGCGAGAACAACACCACCAAGCCCAGTACCAGCTACACCCTCCCCGACCGCGT
>CAZVLI010000800.1:0-2404 GCA_964627965.1 uncultured Rhodospirillales bacterium | reverse complement strand
ATTTCGGCCCCGTCCCCGCCGCACCGGACCTGTCTGCTGACGACAGGGCAGATCGCGAACAGGGGATTCACCAGATGCTCAACTCACTTCGAGACCTGAGACCGCACCATGTCGCCGCCGCCATTTGCGCCGCGTTGCTGCTGATCGTGGCCACGCATGCTCGTGGCGCGACCGGCGCGTTGATGCGCATCGGCGATGCCGAGTCCGGCACGCTGCTGCTGCGAACAGACGAGCCGGGCCGCTTCCTGCCGGCGCCGACCGTCGCCACCGACGTGGAGATCATCGTCTCCGGCGTCGTCGCCCGCACCACAGTGCGCCAGCGCTTCCACAATCCGACCGACCAGTGGGTCCAGGGCGTCTACGTTTTCCCGCTGCCGGAGCGGTCCGCCGTCGACGGCTTGCGCATGCAGATCGGCGACCGCTTCATCGAGGGCCGCATCGAGGAGCGCCAGAAGGCCCGGTTGCAGTACGAGGAGGCCAGGCGTGAGGGCAAGCGCGCCAGCCTGCTTGAGCAGGAACGGCCGAACATGTTCACCAACTCCGTCGCCAACATCGGGCCGGACGAGACGGTCGTGGTCGAGATCCACTACCAGGAACGTCTGGTACCGGATGACGGCCGCTTCGCGCTGCGCTTCCCGATGGTGGTCGCGCCCCGCTACATCCCAGGCACCACCGACATTCACACGGTTGGCGCCACCGGCACCGGCCTGGTCCAGAACACCAACCGCGTGCCCGACGCCGACCGCATCACGCCGCCGGTGCCGCGCCCGGAGAGCGCGCCGCGGAACAAGGTGACGATCCGGGTCGCGCTGGCGCCCGGCCTGCCGGCGCACGGCGTGGAGAGCCCCTATCATCCCGTCTCGATCGACGCCGCCGATCCCGACCGGCTGGCCATCGCATTGGTCGAGGGCGAGACCATCGCCAATCGTGACTTCGTGCTGCGCTGGCGCGTCGGCGAAGAGACCGCGCCGGCCGCCGCGACACTGCTGGAAAGCATCGAACAGGGTCGCTACGGCCTGGTGCTGGTGACGCCGCCGGTCGCGCCAGCGCCGGAAGCCGCGTTGCCGCGCGAGGTGGTGTTCGTGATCGACACGTCGGGCTCGATGTCCGGCGGCTCGATGGACCAGGCCAAGGCGGCGCTGCAGGTGGCGATGACCGATCTCGGTCCCGACGACCGCTTCAACCTGATCGCGTTCAACAATGAACCGCGCGCGCTGTTTGCCGACGCCCGGCCGGTGAACGAGCGCACGCTGAACCTCGCGGCCCGCTTCATCGCCGCGCTCGACGCCGACGGCGGCACCGAGATGGCCAAGGCGCTGCTGCTGGCGCTACCCAACCGTCAGGCCTCGAACCGGCTACGCCAGGTGGTATTCATCACCGACGGCGCCGTCGGCAACGAAGCGGAGCTGTTCGAGCTGGTCGAGACCCGGCGCCAGCAGAGCCGCGTCTTCACCGTCGGCATCGGCTCCGCGCCGAACAGCCACTTCATGCGTGGCGCCGCCCGCGCCGGCCGCGGCACCTTCACCCACATCGGCGAGCTGGCCGAGGTCGAGGCCGAGATGCGCCGCCTGCTGCACAAGCTGAAGCACCCGGTCCTCACCGACCTGGCCGTCACGGTCGACGGCGAGGAGCCGGCGGAGGCCTATCCCTGGCCTCTGCCCGATCTCTATGCCGGCGAGCCGGTGGCGCTGGCCCTGCGGCTGCCCGACGGCGTCGGTCGGATCGAGGTCAGCGGTCGTCACGGCGACACCGAATGGCGCCACGAGGTCGCGCTCGCCGACGCCGAAATCGGTCAGGGACTGGCACGGTTGTGGGCCCGCGAACGCATTGCCGCGCTGGAGGCCGCGCGCCTGACCGGGATGCCAGCCGAGACGGTGGACCAGGCGGTGCTGAAGACCGCGCTCGACTACGGGCTGGTCAGCCGGCTGACCTCGCTGGTCGCCATCGACGTCACCCCGGCGCGGCCCGACGGCACCGACGTGCACAGCCGCAACGTGCCGCTCGACCTGCCAGCTGGCTGGAACTGGGACAAGGTGTTCGGCGAGCCGGTCGCGCCGGCGCAGCGCAAGGCGATGCGCGCGACCTACCAGGTCCAGCTCGCCGCCGCACAGACCACCCTGGTGGATGCCGCGCCGCAACCGGCCGCCGCGCCGACGGCGCCGGGCCGGCAATCCGTGGCTCTGCCGCAAACCGCGACGCCGCAACAGCTGCACCAGCTCGCGGCGCTCGCCCTTCTGCTGCTGGCGTTCGGTGTCTGGCGCTGGGGACGGAAGCGGTGGACGCACGCGTGAGGCCACGGGCCTGGGCCTGGAGACTGTCGGCAGCAGGTCTCCTGGCCCTCGGCCTGTGGCAGGCGGGCCTCGGCCTGTGGATCCCGGCCAAGGCGGCGGTGGCGCAGTTCCTC
>CAZVLI010000799.1:0-2408 GCA_964627965.1 uncultured Rhodospirillales bacterium | reverse complement strand
AGCATGATTGCCGCGACGCGGTCGTTCAGCTTCTCGCGCAGGGCCGCCAGGTCGACGCGTCCGCGGTCGTCGGCCGGGATCGACTCGACCCGATAACCGCACATCGCCGCCGTTGCCGGGTTGGTGCCGTGCGCCGATTCCGGCACCAGCACGATCTCGCGCGCGTCGTCCCTGGCTTCCAGGCAGGCGCGGATCGCCATCAGGCCGCAGAGCTCACCCGCCGCGCCGGCGGCCGGCGACATGGCGACGGCCGGCATCCCGGTCAGCGTCTTCAGCCACTCGGCCAGCTCGTCGATGGCCGCGAGCGCGCCCTGTACGGTCGATTCCGGTTGCATCGGGTGCAACTCGGCGAAGCCCGGCAGGCGCGCCATCTTCTCGTTGAGGCGCGGGTTGTGCTTCATCGTGCACGACCCAAGCGGATAGAGGCCGGCATCGATGGAGTAGTTCTTGCGGCTCAGGCGCACGTAGTGGCGCACCACCTGCGGCTCCGACAGGCCGGGCAGGCCAATCGGGCCGGTGCGCGCCAGCGTGCCGAGGCGCGACGTGGCGTCGGCCGGCGGTTCGGGCCAGTCCGCGCCGGAGCGGCCGGGCGAATCCAGCTCGAAGATCAGCGGCTCTTCGTGGTCCAGGCCGCTGTGGCCGCTGGCGGTGTCGGGCAATGCGCTGGCGGTGGCATCGCGGGAACGGGACAGGTCGGCGGAGTGGGTCATCCCTGCACCTCCTTCAGCGCGTTGACCAGCGCGGCGATGTCGTCGTCGGTCACGGTCTCGGTCGCGGCCACCAGCATCACGTCGGCGAGGTCCGCCGCGTCCGGCCACAGCCGCGAGGCCGGCACGCCGGCGAGCACGCCGAAATCGGCCAGCGCGTCGACCACCTTGGCGGCCGGCTTCTTCAGCCGCACCGCGAACTCGTTGAAGTAGACCGGCGTCAGCAGCTCGCACCCCGCCCCGACCAGCGCATCGGCGGTGGCCGCCGCGCGCGTCATGTTCAACCCGGCGAGGTCGCGCAGGCCGCGCTCGCCCAGCAGCGACAGGTGGATGGTGAAGGCGAGGCTGCACAGGCCGGCGTTGGTGCAGATGTTCGACGTCGCCTTTTCTCGCCGGATGTGCTGCTCGCGGGTCGACAAGGTCAGCACGTAGCCGCGCCGGCCGTCGGCATCGACGGTCTCGCCGGCCAGCCGCCCCGGCATCTGCCGCACGAACTTCTCGCGCGCCGCGAACAGGCCGAGATACGGCCCGCCGAAGCCCAGCGGGTTGCCCAGCGACTGGCCCTCGGCCACGACGATGTCGGCGCCCATCTCGCCCGGCGACATCACCGCGCCCAGCGACAGGATCTCGGTGACGACGACGACCAGCAGCGCGCCCTTGGCCTGCACCGCCTGGGCCAGCGGGCGCAGGTCGCGGATGTTGCCGAAGGCGTCGGGGTTCTGCACCACCACGCAGGCCGTCTTGTCGTCGACCTGGTCGGCCAGTCCGTCGAGGTCGCCGGCGAGCGACGGCGCGGTACTGTCGACCTGCATGTGCTGCGAGTAGCGGGTCATGGTGCGCACGACGTCGCGATATTGCGGGTGCAGGTTGCCCGCCAGCACGGCGCGATGGCGGCGGGTCACGCGGGCGGCCATCAGCACGGCCTCGGCACACGCGCTGGCGCCGTCATAGAGCGAGGCGTTGGCCACCTCCATGCCGGTCAGCATCGCCACCTGGGTCTGGAACTCGAAAAGATACTGCAGCGTGCCCTGGCTGACCTCGGGCTGGTAGGGCGTGTAGGAGGTCAGGAACTCCGACCGCTGGATCAGGTGATCGACGGCCGCCGGCACGTGGTGGCGGTAGGCGCCGGCACCGAGGAAGCACGGCGCGTCGGCGGCCGAGAGGTTCTGCTTCGCCAGTGCCGACATGTGGCGCTCGACGGCCATCTCGGAAGCGTGCGGCGGCAGGTCGACCGGCGCCGACAGCCGGGCCGAGGCCGGCACGTCGGCGAACAGCTCATCGACCGAGGTCGCGCCGATCTTCCGCAGCATCGCGGCCCGGTCGGCCTCGGTATGCGGCAGGTACCTCAATCGTCCAGCTCCTCGACGAACTTGGCGTAGTCCTCGGCCGACATCAGCGCGTCGAACTGGCTCTTATCCAGCAGCTTCACGCGCATGAACCAGCCCTCGCCCTCCGGGTCCTCGTTGACGCCGGCGGGGTTGTCGACGACCGCCTGGTTGCCCTCGACCACCTCGCAATCGAGCGGGGCGTAAAGCTCGGCGGCGGCCTTCACCGATTCGATGACCGCGGCCTCGTCGCCGACGCTGAACGCGCGGCCGTTCTCGGGCAGTTCGACGAACACCACGTCGCCGAGCTGCTCGGCGGCGAACTTGGTGATGCCGCAGGTGCCGACGTCGCCGTCGAGTCGCACCCATTCGTGGT
>CAZVLI010000798.1:0-2409 GCA_964627965.1 uncultured Rhodospirillales bacterium | reverse complement strand
GGCCCGAATGCTGGACGTCGGCGCCGGTAGCGGGCGCGACGCGGCGGCGCTGGCCGCACGAGGACACCGGGTCGTCGCGGTGGAGCCGACCGCCGCGCTGCGAGAGCGGGCAATGGCTGCACATCGCACGCCCGACATCGAATGGCTGGACGACGCGCTTCCCGACCTCTCGAAGGTGCGCGGCCGCTTCGACCTGATACTGGCCTCAGCCGTGTGGATGCATCTCGACGCCGACGAGCGAAAGCAAGCGATGGTGCGCGTCGCCGGCCTGTTGCGGACAGGCGGTCTGCTGCTGCTGTCGTTGCGTCACGGGACAGTGCCAGCGGGCCGGATCATGTACGACGTGACCGGCGACGAAACGGTGGCGCTGGCCAATGCCGCCGGTCTCGACACGGAAATGCGACTGGACAACCAGCCCTCCGCTAACGCCCTGAACGATGCCCGCTGGACCCGGCTCGTATTCCGTAAGTCGGCCTGAGCCCGCTCAGAGCGACAGAATCGTTCGCGCCAGAATCACGGCGATCGCGACCGGTACGCCGATCCGCAACAGCCAGAGCCACGCCGCACCGAGCGCGCCCGCCGCGATGTCGGCGTCGCTCAAGGCCTCCTCGCGCCGAAGCGCCCAGCCGACGAAGACCGCGACCAGGAGACCGCCGACCGGCAACAGCACCGACGACGCCGTGGCATCGATCGCGTCGAGTATGGCCGTGCCGCCGATCCGTACGTCGCGCAGAAGGCCGTAGCTCAAGGCGGACGGCAAACCGATCAGGAACACGACCAGACCCACGGTCCCGGTGGCGGTCCAGCGACGCCAGTTCGCGCGGTGCACGAGCATGGCCACCACCACTTCCAGCAGCGCGATCATCGACGTCAACGCCGCGGCCGACAGCAGGAAGAAGAACACGGCGCCGACGAAGCGGCCGGCCGGCATCTGCAGGAAGATCTGCGGCAGGGTGATGAAGGCGAGCTGCGGCCCCGCCGCCGGATCGCCGCCCATGGCGAAGACCGCCGGGAAGATCGCCAGGCCCGCGATGAGCGCGAACAGGGTGTCGCCGAAGATCACCACCGCGGCCGAGGCCGGTAGCGCGAAACTGCGCGGCATGTAGCTGCCGTAGGTGACGAAGATCGCCATGCCGACGCCGACGGAAAAAAAGGCCTGACCGAGCGCGGCGGCGTAGGCCGACGGCTTGGCCAGCGTCGACCAGTCCAGCGCGAAGAGGAACGCGACGCCGGCGCCGCCACCGTTCAGGGTTAGCGCGAAGACGGCCAACGCGACGACGATGGTCGCGAGGATCGGCATCAGCCAGCGGCTGACCGTCTCGATGCCGCGCTGCACACCGCCGGCGACCACGAACATCGCCAGCGCCAGCATCGCCGCCTGCCAGCCGACCGGTGTCATGCCATCGCCGATGAACTGCGCGAAGAAGGCGCCGTAGCCGTCGGCTGCCGAGTCCCACAGCGCGCCGCTGGCCGCGCCGCCGAAGTAGCGCAGCGCCCAGCCGGAGATGACCGCGTAGTAGCTGAGGATGAGGCCGGCCGCGAGCCCGCACCACCAGCCGATCAGACGCCAGCGCGGTGCGATACCCGGACCGGCGAAGGCCGCCACCGCGTCGCCCCGAGCGCGGCGGCCGAGGGTCAGCTCGGCAATGACGAGCGGCAGGCCGATCAGCAGCACGCAGGCGAAGTACAGCAGCAGGAACACGCCGCCGCCGTTCTCGCCGGCGATGTAGGGGAAGCGCCAGATGTTGCCGATGCCGACCGCCGCCCCGATGGTGGCAAGGACGAAACCGCTATGCGATCGCCATTCTTCCCGAGCCGCCACGCGACGCTCCCGTGCCCTCTTCAGCGGGCACAGGATCGCTCGCGGCGGCCGAGCCCGCCTTGATCGTCGTCAAACGTCCGACGCGTCAGAACGAGCGCGGCATCCCCAGCACGTGCTGGCCGACATAGGACAGGATCAGGTTGGTCGAGATCGGCGCGGTGCGCAGCAGCCGGGTCTCGCGCCACGTGCGCTCGATGTCGAACTCGCGCGCGAAGGCGAAGCCGCCATAGGTGTTGATGCAGGCTTCCGCCGCTTCCCACGAGGCTTCGGAGGCCAGCATCTTGCCCATGTTGGCCTGCTCGCCGCAGTCCTTGCCGTCATCGAACAGCGCCGCGGCCTGGCGCACCATCAGGTCGGCGGCCATCAGGCTGGCATAGGCGCGCGCGATCGGGAACTGGATGCCCTGGTTCTGGCCGATGGGGCGCCCGAAAACGACGCGCTCCTTGGCGTAGCTTGAGGCCTTCTCGATGAAGTAGCGCCCGTCGCCGATGCCTTCCGAGGCGACCAGGATGCGCTCGGCGTTCATGCCGTCGAGGATGTAGCGGAAACCCTTGCCCTCCTCGCCGATCAGGTTCTCGGCCGGCACC
>CAZVLI010000797.1:0-2409 GCA_964627965.1 uncultured Rhodospirillales bacterium | reverse complement strand
CCCTATTTATTAGAGAAATGCTAGGCAACGGCGCGCGACGGCGCAAGCCCGAAGGCGGAACCTTCTCGCCGGACTCAGGTCAGGAAGAAGTCGGCGGCGGTGAGTTGACTCGCGGCGATGCCCGTCAGTGTCACCGTCGTGCCGAGGAAGCTCAACGTTGCGCCGCCGGGTCCGTCGCTGATGTCGACCTCGCTGAGGCTGGCGATGCCGACGAGGCTGATCACGTCGGTGCCGTCTTCGAAGTCCGTGATCGTGTTCGTGCCGTGGTCGGCCGCGAAGACGAACACGTCGACGCCGCGACCCCCGGTAAGCGTGTCGTTGGCCTGGGCGCCGATCAGCGTGTCGTTGTCGGCGCCGCCGTCCAGCGTGTCGAAGCCCTGCATGCCGAGCAACAGGTCGTCGCCGTCGCCGCCTTCGAGGCGGTCCGGTCCGCCCTGGCCGCGCACGGTGTCGTTGCCGGCGCCGCCCGAGACCGTGTCCGTGCCGGAGTTGCCGTTCACCACGTCATTGCCGCTCTCGCCCGACACGTCGTCGTCGTTGCCACCACCATAGAGCAGGTCGGCATCGTCGCCGCCGGCCAGGCTGTCGTCGTCGAGGTGACCCCGGATGGTGTCGCGGCCGGCGCCGCCCATGAGCGTGTCGGCGCCGCGGTTGCCGAACAGGCGGTCGTCGCCGGCCTCGCCGTCCAGCAGGTCGGCGCCGTCCTGGCCCCAGCCGCTGTCGTCGCCGTTGCCCAGCCGCATCACGTCGTCGCCGAGTGCGCCGGCCACGGTATCGATGTCGGCGGACCCCAGTAGCGTGTCGTCGCCGTCGCTCGGGCCGCTCGACTGGCCATTCGCAAGCCGGATGATCTCGGCGATACCGGCCTCGATCACCGCCGGGCTCAGGTTCGGGTCGCCGAGCTCAGCCGAAAGCTGCTCCAGCGTGAAGTCGCCGAGGAAGTTGGCGGACGTCCCCAGCCGCGAGGCGATCTCGCCAGCGGTGAGGGTCGCGCCGAGCATCTCGAAGCTCTCGACCCGCCAATCCGGATCGGTCCAGTTCAGCACCATCGCGCCGCGCGATCCCGCGAGGTCGAACAGCATCAGGTGACGACCGTTGTCGATCGTCAGGGCGTAGCCGCTGCCGGTGACGGCCGGCAAGGTGGAGAGCGAAAGCGTATCGTTGCCGCCGACGGCGTCCGCGACGATCAGGAAGGCGCCGGAATTCCCGACGTAGCGATCGTTGCCGGCGCCACCGACGAAGACAGGCGCGTCCGCACCGACCGTGGCGGTCAGCGTGTCGTCGCCGCCGAGGGCGAAGAACACGACCTCCAGCAATTCCTCGGTGAAGGCGGAGGATGAGAAGCTGTCCGCACCGCTGGACCCGAATGTGTAGTCGTTCGGCGCCATGACGGTGCCATACCCCTGTCGCCCGTCTGCGATCGGGCTTTATTAGGAGTTACGCTACCGGTGGCGCGTGCCACCGGCAAGGCGCAATGACACCTTGCCTCTTGCCCGAACGGTCGAATTGCCGTTGTTAGGGGAGCAAGAAACGCCGGGGAGGGCGCTGATGATCATGTATTCGCGCGAGTTGACCGTCGCCTGGGGCGAGTCCGATCCGTTCGGGCTGGTCTACTACCCGATGATGTTCACGTGGTTCAACGAGACCGAGCACGAGCTGCTCCGCGCGCTGGGCTTCCCGACCAACAAGCTGATCAAGGAGAACCGCACCGCTTTCGTGATGGGCGACGTGCACTTCCGCTTCATCGGTCCGGCGGCGTACGGCGACAAGGTGCGTACGACGATCCAGCTCGCCAAGATCGGCTCGTCGACGCTGCACTGGGACTGCAAGGCGGTACAGGCGACCAACGGCGACGTGATCACCGAGGGCCGCGCGATCCGTATCTACGCCCAGATCATGGGCGACGGGAACCTGAAGGCGATCGCGATCCCCGACTACATCCGCGACGCGCTGACCGAGCCCGGCGGCCTGATCAGCCTGAAGGAACCTGAAGATTGAGGAGACGCTGACATGGCAACTGCGTTCCAAGAGGTAATGGACGTCCGTGGCGCCGGGATGCCGGCCGATGGCGAGGTGACGATCGCCGGCGCCGACCCGGTGTTTTCCTCGCCGTTCAAGCTGGGCGAGACCTGTGCGGCGGTGCTGGGCGGCGTCGGCACGGCGGTGAACGATATATGGGAGCTGAAGACCGGACGGCGGCAGCAGGTGTCGATCGACGTACGCCACGCCGCCGCCGCGCTGCGCAGCACGACATACATGCAGCGCCCGGACGCGAGCGGGCAGTTCCAGACCATCGTCAACGAGCGGCACGAGCGCATGCTGCAACTCACCCGGCCGTGGCCGACGCGCGACGGTCGCTGGTTCCTGCCGCACTTCGGTCTGCCGAACCTGCAGGCGCGGGTGCTGCAG
>CAZVLI010000796.1:0-2410 GCA_964627965.1 uncultured Rhodospirillales bacterium | reverse complement strand
ATGAAGCGCGAGACCCTGCCCGACGCCAGCCCGTCCGGCTTCCAGTCCTTCTTCCTGAACCTCCGGCGTGAGAAGTTCGCCGATCCGCGCGTGCGCCAGGCCATCGGCCTGCTGTTCGACTTCGAGTGGACCAACGCCAACCTGTTCTACGGCCTGTACCAGCGCACCCACTCGATCTTCCAGAATTCCGACCTGATGGCCGACGGCCCGCCCGGCGCCGAGGAGCTGGCGTTGCTGGAGCCGTTCCGCGACCAGCTCCCAGCCGAGGTGTTCGAGAAGGTCTACGTACCGCCGAAGACCGATGGCTCAGGCAACATCCGCCCGCAACTGCGCGCCGCCGCCAAGCTGTTCAAGGAGGCTGGCTACACGGTGAAAGACGGCGCCATGACGGCGCCGGACGGCAAGCCGCTCGAGGTCGAGTTCCTGTCCTTCCTGAAGGGCTTCGAGCGCATCGTCCTGCCCTACGTGAAGAACCTGGAACGGCTCGGCATCAAATCGTCCTTCCGTCTGGTCGAGCCGTCGCAGTACACCCGCCGCGTGCAGGATCACGACTACGACGTCGTCACATCGCGTTTCGGCGGTTCGCTGACCCCCGGCGTTGGCCTGCGCAACGTCTGGTCCTCCGGCGCAGCCGACCTCGCCGGCTCGATGAACCTCACCGGCCTGAAGCACCCGGCCGTCGACGCCCTGGTCGAGAAGGTGATCGCGGCAACCACGCGCGACGAGCTACGGGTGGCCGCAAAGGCATTGGACAGAGTGGTGATGTGGCAGCACGTCCTGGTGCCGCAGTGGAACAAGGCCTCGCACACCATCGCCTACTGGGACATCTTCGGCCGTCCGGCGATCAAGCCGGCCTATGACCTCGGCTTCGTCGACACCTGGTGGATCGACGTCGAGAAGCGCAAAGCGATCGACGCCGCGCGATGACCGCCTACATCTTTCGCCGGCTGCTGCTGATGATCCCGACGCTGTTCGGGATCATGGCGATCAACTTCATCGTCGTGCAGTTCATGCCCGGCGGGCCGGTGGAACAGGTCATCGCCCAGCTCACCGGCACCGCGGTCGACGCCACCAGCCGCGTCGGCGGCGGCACCGGCGCCGAGGTCGGCGGCGGCCAGGGCCAGCAGCAGGGCCAGTTCGACGCCAGCCAGTCGGCCGTGACCTCGAAATATCGCGGCGCCCAGGGCCTGCCGCCGGAGCTGATCGCCGACCTGGAGAAGCAATTTGGGCTCGACAAGCCGGCGCATGAGCGCTTCTGGCTGATGCTGACCAACTACATCCAGTTCGACTTCGGCGAGAGCTTCTTCCGCGACCGCGAGGTAATCGACCTGGTACTCGACAAGATGCCGGTGTCGATCTCGCTCGGCCTGTGGACCACGCTGCTGGTCTACCTGATCTCGATCCCGCTCGGCATTGCCAAGGCGGTCCGCGACGGCACCCGTTTCGACGTCTGGACCTCGACGGCGATCATCGTCGGCTACGCTATCCCGAGCTTCCTGTTCGCGGTGCTGCTAGTGGTGCTGTTCGCGGGCGGCAGCTTCTGGAACATCTTCCCGCTGCGCGGCCTGACGTCGGACGACTGGGAGATGCTGTCCTGGCCGGCGCGCATCGCCGACTATTTCTGGCACATCACGCTACCGGTGATCTCCATGGTGATCGGCGGCTTCGCCACACTCACCATGCTGACCAAGAACTCGTTCCTGGACGAGATCAACAAGCTCTACGTGATGACCGCGCGCGCCAAGGGCCTGGGCGAGCGCCAGGTGCTGTATCGGCACGTGTTCCGCAACGCCATGCTGATCGTCATTGCTGGCTTCCCGAGCGCCTTCGTGTCGATCCTGTTCACCGGATCGCTCCTGATCGAGGTGATCTTCTCGCTCGATGGCCTCGGCCTGCTTGGCTTCGAGGCGGCGGTGAACCGCGACTACCCGATCGTGCTCGGCACGCTGTTCATGTTCACGCTGCTGGGCCTGATCCTGAACCTGATCGGCGACCTGATGTACGTGATCATCGATCCGCGCATCGACTTCGAAAGCCGCGAGGTCTAGATGGCGGTCGAGCGCTTCCTCGGCATGCGCGTCACGCCGCTGACCCGGCGGCGCTGGGCCAACTTCCGGGCCAACCGGCGCGGCTACTGGTCGATGTGGCTGTTCCTGATCCTCTTCGTGCTCAGCCTGTTCGCCGAGTTCATCGCCAACGACCGGCCGCTGCTGGTGCGCTACGACGGCGAGTTCTTCTTCCCCGTCTTCGTCGACTACCCGGAGACCCGCTTCGGCGGCTTCCTCGACACCGCGGCGGAGTATCGCGACCCTGCCGTCGCCGAACTGATCGAAGAGCAGGGCTGGATCGTCTGGCCGATGATCCCGTTCAGCTATCGCACCATCAACTACGACCTACCGACGCCGGCGCC
>CAZVLI010000795.1:0-2410 GCA_964627965.1 uncultured Rhodospirillales bacterium | reverse complement strand
ACCGCATTCTGATCGTCGACGACCTCATCGCCACCGGCGGCACCGCCACGGCAGCGATCGACCTGGTCCGGCAGGCCGGCGGCGAGGTCGTCGGCTGCAGTTTCGTCATCGACCTGCCCGACCTGGGCGGTATCAAGAAGATCGAGGCCATGGGCGCGCCCGCCCGCGCCCTGATCGCGTTCGAAGGACACTAGTCCGCGGCCGCTCACGCGGCAGCCGCACCGACCGGCTTCCATCCGTCCGTCCGGCGCCAGATTTCGGCGTCTGGTCGTGTCGGGAACCGGACCGGTGCCGATCCAGCAAAGGAGCTACATCATGCGCGCCTGTCTACGCGGCATCGATCACGTGCTTGTCGGGGTCAAGGACCTGGCGGCGTCGGAGAAACAGTGGAGCCGGCTCGGCTTTACCTGCGCGCCGCTCGGCCGTCATGTCGGCCGCAAGACCGGCAACCACTGCATCCTATTCCCGGACGACTATATCGAGTTGATCGGCATCGTCGATCCGGACGGCCCGGCCTCGCGCCTGGACGAGATCCTCGCCAACCAGGGCGATAGCCTGATCGCCTCGGCCCTGTCGCCGACCGATCCGGAAGCCGCGCACCAGGAACTCGCGGCGGCCGGCGTGCAGCCGCAGGAGATCGTCCTGCTCCGCCGGCCGATCAAGGCGGCGGATGGCTCCGACGCCGAAGCGCAGTTCCGTAACTTCGACTTCCCGCTGGAGATGACGCCGGGTTTCCGGTTGTTCTGCTGCTACCACCTGACGCCGGAACTGGTGCGCCAGCCGGGCTGGACGGAGCACGCCAACGGCGTCACCGGCGTCGCCGGCATCACCGTCGTTACTGCGGATCCGGACGCGGTCACGACCCGGCTCGACCTGCTGTTCGGCCCCGGCTCGGTGATGCGGACCGACAACGTGGTCACCGTACATGCCGGCCGCCACCGTCTGGTCTACGTCACCGCCGACGACCTGCCGCAGCTCTATCCCGAGGTCGACGGGCTGGAGGACCGGCCGCCGCACGGCATCGCCATCCGCTTCACGGTCGGCGACCTGGAAGCCACCAAACGCCACCTTTCCGGCCAGGGTGTTCCGTTCACCGAGGGCGCGGGCAGCCTGTTCGTGGCCCCCGAGAATGCCAGCGGCGTGTTGCTGCAATTCGGCTAAGTCATTGGTGTCTCGATGCATTAGCGGCTAACGGTCGTTGGGTGGGGAACATTCGGTTAACCCCCTTGTGGGTAACATTTGTCACATCACCGAGGGGCGCGAGGTGACAGAGGTTCGAGCGAGGCGATGTCCGTCCACCCGAAACGGCCTATGGCGACAGCCGCCGAGGTCCTGGCGAGTCTGCCCGGCGACGACGAGATCGCGCGGGCCGTCGTCGACAATGTCATCGAGGGCATCGTCGTTATCGATGCTGCCGGTACGATCCATCGGGTCAATCCGGCCGTCGAGCGCATCTTCGGCTATGACCGCGAGGACCTGATCGGCCGCAACGTCAGCTGCCTGATGGGCTCGCCGCATGCGGCCCAGCACGACGGCTACATGGCGCGCTATCTGCGCACGGGGGATGCGCACATCATCGGCGTTGGCCGGGAGGTCGAAGGCCGGCGACGCGACGGCAGCCCCGTGCCGGTTGAGCTCTCGGTGGTGCATCTTTCGCTGTCGGGCCGCGACTATTTCGTCGGCGTGCTTCGCGACCTCTCCGAGCGTCGCGAGGACGAGGCGCGCCGGGCCTTCGACCAGCAACTCGGCAACGCGGTCGGCCACGCCTGGGACCAGTTCGTCGCCGCCAACCGGTGGTCGAAGAAGAAGCTGTTCGACGATGCCTTACGCAACCTGCTGACGCTGTCCGACAGCCGGTCCGGTTTCATCGGCGAGGTGATGGTGGGCGGTGATAGCGGCCGCGTCGTTCGTCTCGTGGCCAGTACCGGCAACAACAACCGGGCGCTGCTGTCGGCCGACGATCCGCGCGTCGCGGCGGTGCTCGACGGCGAGGCGGTGCTCATCCAGACCGAGGGTGCCGGTGCGCCGTACATGGCGCTTCCGGTCCGCGCCGGCAAGCGGCTGGTCGGTCTGGTCGGCCTGCAAGGGTGCGCGAACGGATATGACGTGGACCTGGCCGAGGCGGTGCAGCCGCTGACCGGTGCACTGGGCTCGATCCTGGTCGGCTTGCAGAAGGTCGAGGTGCAACGCGCCGCCGAGCGCGACCTGTACCGCACGCAGGAGCGCCTGCGCCGTTTGGCCACCCGCGACCCGCTGACCGGGCTGCTCAACCGCGGCGCGCTGCTGGATACGCTCGGCAACGGCTTCGAGCACGCCCGCGATCTTGGCCTGTCGCTATCGGTGCTGTTCGCCGACATCGACCACTTCAAGGCAGTGAACGACGAGCACGGCCACGCCGCCGGCGACGAGG
>CAZVLI010000794.1:1807-2414 GCA_964627965.1 uncultured Rhodospirillales bacterium | reverse complement strand
CAGCCCGTTCGTGCTCGCGCCCATGGCGGGAGTCACGGACGCGCCGTTTCGCCGGCTGGTGCGACGGCACGGGGTCGGTATGACCGTGACCGAGATGATCGCCGGCGCTTCGCACCTGCGCCATACCGAGCTCGCCAGCGAGCGGGTGATCCGCGATCCAGACGAACGCCCCTTCGTGATTCAGCTCGTCGGCTGTCACCCGACAGACATGGGCGAGGCGGCGCGCCATGCCGTCGATTGCGGCGCCGACATCGTGGACATCAACATGGGCTGCCCGGCGCGCAAGGTGGTCGGCGGCGAGGCCGGCTCGGCGCTGATGCGCGACGAGGACAACGCAGCGTCGATCATCGACGCTGTCGTACGCGGTGCCGGCGACGTCCCGGTCACGCTGAAGATGCGCACGGGCTGGGACGCGGACAATCGCAATGCGCCGAGCCTTGCCAGGCGCGCCGAGGCGCTTGGCATCCAGGCGGTGACGGTGCACGGGCGGACCCGGGCACAACGTTTCGAGGGCCGTGCCGACTGGCGCTTCATCGCCGAGGTGAAGGCGGCGGTCAGCATCCCGGTGATCGCCAATGGCGACATCGTCGACGCCGACGACGCGCGC
>CAZVLI010000794.1:724-1797 GCA_964627965.1 uncultured Rhodospirillales bacterium | reverse complement strand
TGCTTCGCCAATCTGGCGCCGATGCGGTGATGATCGGTCGCGCCGCCCGCGGGCGTCCCTGGTTCCCGGGGCAGGTCGCCGACGCGCTCGCCGGCCGTCCGGTCCGTTCGGCGCCCGATGCCGACGAACGCCGCGCCCTGGCACACGAACACTACGAGGCGATGCTGTCACATTACGGCGTCGAACGCGGCCGCCGCATGGCCCGGAAGCACCTGGACTGGGCGATGGCCGATGCCGGCACGCCGGACGACACCCGCCGCGCGGTGAAGACCGCCGACGACCCCGCCACCGTGCGCCGCCTTCTCGCCGCCGCTTTCGACGGGCTGGATGATCGGGAGGCCGCGTGATGATGGACGTCGCCGACCCGCGCCTGCCGCTTTCCGCCGACGACATCCTGCTGGCGCTGCCGGATCCCGTCCTGGCGCTCGGCGTCGACAATGCCATCCGCTACGCCAACCAGGGCGCGGAGGAGCTGTGGCAGACCAGCGCCAGCCAGCTCTGTCGCGGCCGCCTCGAGGACTTCGTGCCGTTCGGTAGCCCGTTGCTGGCACTGGCCGAGCGGGTGCGTTCGGAACAGTCCGCGATGTCGGAGCACGAGATCGACATCTCCACGCCGCGCATCGGCCCGCGCCTGGTGTCGGTGACGGCGTCGCCGCTGCTCGGGCATGACGGCGTCCTGCTGCTCCTGCACGAGAACTCGATCGCGTCGAAGATGGACCGGGCACTGCTGCACCGGGGCGCGGCGCGGATGGTGACGTCGATGGCCGCCGCGCTGGCGCACGAGGTGAAGAACCCGCTGTCCGGTATCCGCGGCGCAGCGCAGTTGCTCGACCGCAGCCTGGAGACCGAGGACCGGGTGCTGACCACTCTGATCTGCGACGAGAGCGATCGCATCTGCACGCTGGTCGACCGGATGGAGATGTTCAACGACAAGCCGATCGAGCGGCAGGCGGTGAACATCCATAGGGTGCTGGAGCGCGTGCGCATGGTGGCCGAAAACGGCTTCGGCGAGAATGTGCGGTTCCAGGAGCTTTACGATCCGTCGTTGCCGCCGGTGCTCGGCGACTTCGACC
>CAZVLI010000794.1:0-706 GCA_964627965.1 uncultured Rhodospirillales bacterium | reverse complement strand
GGTGCAGGTGTTCCTGAATCTGGTGAAGAACGCCGCCGAGGCGGTGCCGGCGGCGGGCGGCGAGATCGTGCTTGAGACCGCCTATCGCCACGGCGTGCGTCTGGCCGTGCCGGGTAGCGCGGCGCCGGTTCGCCTGCCCCTGGAAGTGTCCGTCACCGACAACGGCGACGGCGTGCCGGAAGAAATCCGCACACATCTTTTCGATCCGTTCGTGACCACTAAGGCGAGCGGGTCCGGCCTCGGCCTCGCGCTGGTGGCCAAGATCGTCAACGACCATGGCGGTGTGGTCGAGTGCGTGCCCAAAGTACGCGGCACCACGTTCAAGGTCATGCTGCCGGTACATGAAGGTGAAGCGCCATGAGTACCGGGCGAATTCTTGTTGCCGACGACGACCGCGCCATTCGCACAGTGCTGGACCGGGCGCTGGCGCAGGTCGGGTACGACGTCCGCTCCACCGGCAACGCCGCCACGCTCTATCGCTGGGTGTCGGACGGCGATGGCGACCTGGTGATCACCGACGTGCTGATGCCGGACGAGAACGGTCTCGACCTGCTGCCGCGTATCAAGAAGCTGCGGCCGGAGATGCCGATCATCGTGATGAGCGCGCAATCGACGCTGCTCACCGCGATCAAGGCGGCCGAGCGCGGTGCCTACGAGTATCTTCCGAAACCGTTCGACCTGAACGAACTCACCAGCGTGGTGAACC
>CAZVLI010000793.1:0-2423 GCA_964627965.1 uncultured Rhodospirillales bacterium | reverse complement strand
CCAACTGTGGGGACTAGGGCCACTGCGCTCCTTGGAGGTGTCATTCGCCTCGCCGGCGAACATGTTCGACTTCTCGTTCCTGGCGCCATGCCCGTCTTCCGGCCTGATCACCCATGGCAGCGCCGATGATCTGGTGCCCGAGGCCGACGTGGTGAAGCTGTGCGACCGGCTGCGACAGCAGCGCGGCATCACTATCAGCTACAAGAAGATCGCCGGCGCCGGTCACTTCTACGAGGACCATCTGGAACAGCTCGACAAGGCCGTCGGCAACTATGTCGACGAGACCATGAAGGCGCTGGTCTAGAAGCCCGCCACCTGCCGCAACACCTCTTCTGCGTTGGCGTCGTCTTGGCCGCGCCAGGCGACGATTTGGTCCGGCCGGATCAGCGCTAGGTCGGCACCGTAGAGGTCGCGCGCGCCTTGGTCGGGGACGTCCAGCACCGTGAGGTCGAGCGCGCTCGCCTGGAACCGTTCAGCTGACGGCGGGTTCGGGCCGAGCCGCAGCAATGTCCACTCGAAACCAAGGTCGTCGTAGAGCGAACGCCCCGGCGACAGCCACAGGTGCGGCGCGCGACCGCCGGGGCACGCCGTGGGCTCGTAGCGGTTGGCCGCATCGGGCGGCGGCGCGGTGCCGTCAGACACGATCACCGACGAGCCGTCGTAGCGGCCGCCAAAGGTGATGCCGGGGATGTTGAACTCCGCCCGCGCATGGGCGTCGTAATAGTCGCCGGCGGCACGGCGCGCGGCTTCTCCGGCGGCCGTGTCGTCCTCGATCTCCGGTACCGGCACGTAGGTGCCCAGCGACTCCGCGAGGCCACGGGCGTAGCCGGTGTTGCGCTCGGCCAGCGGTTTGCGTTCGGTCTCGTAGCTGGCGAGCAGGTTCGGGCCGGCCTGGCCCTTCAACGCTATCGCCAGCTTCCAGCCGAGGTTGACCGCGTCCTCCACCGCCGTGTTGTAGCCAAGGCCGCCCATCGGCGTGAACAGGTGTACCGCGTCGCCGCCCATGAACACCCGGCCCTGCTGGAAATGCTCGGCGACAAGCGCGTGGCCGGCGGTCCAGGTCGCGGTCGACAGCAACTCGACCGCGACCTCTGCGCCGACGGCGGCGCGGACCATGGCCACCGCGGCGTCGGCGTCGATGTCCGCTTCCCGCTCGTGCGGCTTGAGCTGGGTGTGGAAGGCGAATTCGCCTTTACCATCCACGGCGATCATGAAGGCGCGCCGCTCCGGGTTGAAGCAGACATTCATCCACGCTGGCGGATGCGGCGTGCGCGCGTAAAAGTCGGGCAGGCGACAGTAAATCGCGAACATGCGCCCGCCGACGAAGTCGCGGACCACGCCGGTCTCGCCGGTCATGGCGAAGCCCAGCTTGTGGCGGACAGGGCTGCGGGCGCCGTCGGCGCCGAACAGGTAGCTACCGGCCACGGTGGTCCTGGCGCCGTCGTCGACGCGCTCAACCCGCGCCTCGATACCGTCGGCGGTCTCGGCGAAATCCAGCAGGCGCCGGCCGTAGTTCACCGAGATCGACGGTAGCGCCTCGGCCTGGCGGCGCAGAACCTGCTCGACGAACTTCTGCGCCACGCGATGCGGCAGTTCGGCCGCGCTCCAGGAGCCGGAGAGGCTGGCGACCGTCTCCTTGGCCTGGCGCGCCGAGGGCAGCTTGAAACGCGCCAGTTCGTGCGTCGCGAAGCGCGTGTAGTAGGCGATGTCGGTCGGGAAGTCGGGCGGCATGCCCAGCGCGCGCACCTCGTCGGCGAAGCCGAGGCGGCGGAAGTGCTCCATCGTGCGCGCCTGGGTGGCATTGGCCTGCGGGTTAAAGGCGGTGGATGGCTTCTGGTCGACCAGCACTGCCGACACGCCGCGCCGCCCCAACTCGATGGCCAGCATCAGGCCGCACGGCCCGCCGCCGACGACCACGACGTCGCAGCGATCCGGCAGCAACGCGCTCACCTTGGACGCCAGAGATGGCCGCCGACCGTGGCTTCGCGCGCGCCTGTCGTGCTTGGCAGGCTGGTCGGCAGGCCGTTGCGGCTGCGCACCGCGAGGAAGGCGAAGGCTTCCGCTTCGATCAGGTCGCCGCGCCACCCCACCGCTTCCACCGGCTCGACGGTCACGCCAAGCTCACCGGCGAGCATTCGCATCAGGGTCGGATTGTGCCGACCGCCGCCGCAAACCAGCCAGCGCTTCGGCGGCGACGGCAACCATTCCCGGGCCAGCGCCACCGAACGCGCCGTGAACATGGTCAGGGTCGCGGCGCCGTCGGCCGGCGACAGGTTGTCCGCCGGCGCGGCGCTGAAGGCGTCGCGATCCAGCGACTTCGGCGCCGGGGCCCTGAAGTAGGGATGGGCCAGGATCGTCGCGACCACGTCGTCATGCACCCGGCCGGTCGCGGCCAGCGCGCCGTCGAGATCCGACGCCTGGCC
>CAZVLI010000792.1:0-2425 GCA_964627965.1 uncultured Rhodospirillales bacterium | reverse complement strand
TGTAGGCGGTATCGGCGCCTTCCTCGACCGACTCGCCGGCGGCTTCCGGTCGGCCCGAGCCGTGCGGCCCGCAGCCCCAGATCGGCGCTCCGGTCTTCGCCTGCAGCGGCGCGGCCAGCGGCGAGTGGTCGCGGTGCGTGTGGGTGACCACGATGTGGCTGACCTCGCAACCGTCGAGCGCCCGTTCCAGCGCCGCCAGGTGGTTGGCGTCGTCCGGGCCGGGGTCGATCACGGCGACCTTCTTGTCGCCGACGATGTAGGTGCCGGTGCCGAACATCGTGAAGGCGCCGGGATTGTTGGCGATCACGCGCCGGATCAGCGGCGAGACCTGCTCGGCCGCGCCATATTCGAAGGCCAGTTCACGGTTGAAGGGGATCGCCAAGGTGTCTCGCTCCGTCTTGTGGCGGGGCGCATTGACCGGCCCCGGCTGCCTGTCGAACCATAGGGATGTCGGCGCACGCGTTACAAGCGCCGCACGGCGCGTGGGCAGAGGGTATGGCGCTCGACCGATCTCCGACAAAACAGCAGGTGACGACCGACAGCGGCGCCGTCCTCGACATCTGGTCCGACCCGAGCGCCGGTCAGAGCCTGGCGCAGATGTTCTGGCGCCGGGTGCGCGAACGCGGCGACGCGGAAGCCTTGCGGGAGAGCACAGCCGACGGCTGGCGCGCGATCTCGTGGGCCGAGCTCGGCCGGCGCGTCCGGGCCATCGGCCTGGGCCTGAAGTCGGTCGGGTTCGGGCGCCATGATGTCGCCGCCATCGTCGCCGGCCCTGGCGCGGACTGGATCGCGGTCGAGATGGCGGTCTACGGCGTGGCCGGCGCCGTCGTCGCCATCGACCCGAAAGCCTCGCCCGAGACCGTCAACGCCATCGTCGCCGACAGTGGGGCCAAGGTCGCCTTCGTCGGTGACGGCGTGGCTGGTCCATCGGCCGGCCATGTCTTCGCCGCCACCGACCTCGACGACCTGATGGCGGCGGGCGATGTCTACGACCGAGAGCATCTCGGCCAGTGGGAGCAACTTGTCGACCTGGCCCGGCCGAAGGAAGCGGCGGCGCTGGTTTACGGCCCCGACGGGCGCGGCGCGATGCTCAGCCACAAGGCGCTGGTGTTCCAGTGCGTGAATGCCAGCCGCTGGCTCGGGATGAACGCTGGCGATGTGCGGCTGGCCGAGGCACCGATGAGCGATCTGGCCGAGCGTGTCGTCGGCGGCCACGCCGCGCTCTATGCCGGCGTCGTCATCGCCTACGGCGGCGCGAGCGATATCGAACCGACCTGGCACATGCCCCGCCTGGTCTGCCGGCCGAAAGGGTGCGGCCCGGTTGCCCTGCTCGGCGACGACGGTATGGTGCCGGCGCCGTATGGCGAACTGCGCCAGGACTCGGACGGCGGATGGGAACTGCGCGGCGAGCACGCCTTCTCCGGCTATCGCGACGCGCCGGTGCCGGAGGGTTGGCTGCGTCTCCAGGGGATGACTGTATGAAGTACCTGATCGCGGCGCTGGCGCTGCTGCTGGCCGCCGCACCGGCCCGCGCCGAGACCCAGGGCGTGAGCGACGACGCCATCGTGCTCGGCACGCACCTCGATCTCTCCGGGCCGCTGGGGCCATGGGGTCGTGCCGCCGCCAACGGCATGAAGCTGGCGGTCGAGCGGATCAATGCCGAAAGCGGCATCAACGGCCGCGAACTACGGCTGGTCGTCGAGGACAACCAGTTCGACACGAAGCGCGCGGTGCAGGCGACCGAGAAGCTGCTCGACGAGGACAAGGTCTTCGCGCTGGTCGGGCAGATGGGCACCGCCGGCGTGATGGCGGCGATGCCGCTGGTGCTGGAGCGCGGCGTGCCGCACCTGTTCCCGATGACGGCTGCCGTGCAGACCTACGAGCCCTTCGACCGGCTGAAGTTCGCCCGCCACGCGCCCTACATCGTGCAGGCCGCGGCGATCGTCACCGATGCGCGGCGTGGCGACGAGAAGCCGGCGATCTGCGTCCTCGGCCGCGACGACGAGTTCGGCCGCAACGTCCGGCGCGGTGCCGAGGCGGCGCTGGGTGACGAGAAACTGGCCGCCGCCGTTGCCTACCAGCGCGGCACCAAGGCGTTCGGCGCCGACATCGGTCGCCTGCGCGAGGCCAAATGCGACCTGGTGCTGCTCGGCGCCACGATGGGCGAGGCGGCGTCGATCTTGAAAGCCCGCGACGCGATGGGCTGGACCGCGGCAATCGTCGGCACCTCCGCCGCATACGTGCCCGAACTGCCAAAGCTGGCGGGCGAGGCGGCCCAGGGTTTCCGGGCGGTCGGCCAGCTCCCGATCCCCGATCCGGCGGACGAGGCACAGGCGGCGTGGCTGGCCGCCTACAAGGATAGGTTCGATGTCGACGGCGACGCCCGTGTCGCCACCGGCTACGACGCCGTGATGCTGACCGCCGA
>CAZVLI010000791.1:0-2427 GCA_964627965.1 uncultured Rhodospirillales bacterium | reverse complement strand
CGAGATCGTGCGCGACGACGACGGCTCGAACCCGCGGCTGCAGATCAACGCGCAGAACTGCGTGCACTGCAAGACGTGCGACATCAAGGATCCGACGCAGAACATCAACTGGGTGGTTCCCGAAGGCGGCGGGGGACCGAACTACCCGAACATGTGATGGCCGGCGCGAGCGGCGGACTTGCCGGCGCCGCCGGCACGCTGCTTTGATAGGCCAACGAATGAGGAGTCCGGATTGACTGCGATGGCCATCCTACGGCCGCTGAGCGCCGCGTTGCTGAGCGCGGCGGCGCTCGTTGGCGGTTGCGCCGCATCCGGCCCCAGCGCCACCACCTCCACGACCCTGTCCAACGCGCCGGTAAATTCGCCGCTGGGCAGCTACCTGGCCGGACGCAGCGCGTCGCTGAACGGCGACACGGCCTCGGCGGCGCTGTTCTACGACTACGCGCTGGCAGCCGATCCGGAGAACCAGATCCTGCGCCTGCGCGCCTTCTCCATGCACATGGCGGAAGGCGACTGGGACGAGGCGCTACGGCTGGCACGGCTGATCGAGACGCAACAGGCGACCAGTTTCACCGCCGATTTGCTGCTGGCCACCGACGCGGCCCGGCGCGGCGACTATGCCGCCGCCCGCGACCATCTGGAAAGCAACGACAAGAGCAACGCCGGAGCGCTGATGCGCCCGCTGCTGCTGGCCTGGATCGGCGTCGGCCTGGACGACGCGGCGCTGACCGACGAGGCGCTGGCGACACTGGGCCAGCGGCAATCGCTGGCCGCCTTCCGCAGTTTCCACGCCGCGCTGATCGAGGATTTGCGCGGCAACCCAGAAGCCGCCGCGAAGGCGTTCGAGGAGACCCGTGCGTCGTCCGCCGGCAACGCCACCCGCGTGGTCACCGCCTACGCATCCTTCCTGGCTCGGCGCGGCGAGACCGACAAGGTCAAGACGATGCTGGGCGAGTACCTCGCCCGTTTCCCGGACAATCCCGGCATCGAGGCGGCGCTGGCCGAGCTGGACGAGACCGGGACCATCGTGCCGATGATCACCTCGATTGGCGACGGCATCGCGGAGGCCTACTACGGCGCCGCCGGCGTGCTGGCGCAGGACCGGACGGCCGATGCCGCGCGCATCTACGCCCGGCTGGCGCTGTTCATGCGGCCGGATTTCGATAACGGCATCATCCTGCTGGGCGAGATCCTGGAGCGCGACGAGCGCTTCGCCGACGCCAACCGCGCCTACGAGAACGTCGTCGACGCATCGCCCTACCGGCTCGACGCGCGGCTGCGGATCGCCACCAACCTGAACCGCATGGATCAGGTCGACGAGGCGATCGCGGAACTGCGTGCCGCCACCGCCGCGCCGGACACCGATGCCAGCGCGCTGGTCACGCTGGCCGACCTGCTGCGCGGGCGCGAGCGCTACGCCGAGGCGGTCGCCATCTACGATCAGGCCATCGCCAAGGTCGGCGACATCTCCGTGCGGCACTGGGCACTGCTCTATGCCCGCGGCATCGCGCTGGAGCGCGACAAGCAGTGGCAGCGGGCGGAAGACGACTTCCTGAAGGCGCTGGAGCTGCGCCCGGACCAGCCGCTGGTGATGAACTATCTCGGCTATTCCTGGGTCGAACAGGGCCGCAACCTGGACCGCGCCCGCGACATGATCGAACGCGCGGTGTCCCAGCGCCCGAACGACGGCTACATCGTCGATAGTCTCGGCTGGGCGCTGTACCACCTCGGCGACTACGAAGGCGCGGTGAAGCAACTGGAACGCGCCGTCTCGTTGCGGCCAGAGGACCCGGTGATCAACGACCACCTCGGCGACGCCTACTGGCGTGTCGGCCGGCGGCTGGAGGCGCGTTTCAAGTGGCGCCATGCCTTGTCTCTGAAGCCCGAAGCCGAGGCGATACCGGCGATCGAGGCGAAGCTGGAGTCCGGCCTTGGCCCGGTACGAGGCGACCGCGACGGCTGAGCCGGCCGATGCCCGCATCGCGCGGGCGTCGGCGCCGGCCAAGCTCAACCTCTACCTGCACGTCACCGGACGGCGGGACGACGGCCTCCACCTGCTCGACAGCTTGGTCGCCTTCGCCGAACTGGGCGACACGGTGACGTTCGCGGCCGACGACGAACCGGGGCTCGACATCGAAGGCCCGTTCGCCAGCGCGCTCACGAGCGAGCCCGAGATCCTGGAGCTTCTGCGCGGACTCAACGAGCGCGGCAAGACGATCGTCATGGTCACTCACGAAGACCGCATTGCACACTTGGCTTCCAGGGTCGTTCGACTGAAAGACGGGCTCGTGGTCAGCGACCGGTCGGAGCGAGCCGACCGCGGCCCGTACGATCAGGCGGTGCGAAGCCTTGGCGGCGCGAAAGCCGTGGTTGTGCCACCGGTTGGACGGGTGGTTGCCGTTGCGACACGCCGAGCGCGCGTTCTGC
>CAZVLI010000790.1:0-2430 GCA_964627965.1 uncultured Rhodospirillales bacterium | reverse complement strand
GATCATCTCCAAGACCCCGGTCGGCGGGCTTTACCTGAACTGTGGCTGGGGCACGGGCGGCTTCAAGGCGACGCCGGGGTCGGGCTGGGTGCTGGCGCACACGATCGCGCGCGACGCGCCGCACCCGATCAACGCGCCCTTCGCGCTCTCCCGCTTCGAGACCGGTGCGCTGGTTCCCGAACACGGCGCCGCGGCGGTGGCCCACTGATGTTGCTGATCGACTGTCCCTGGTGCGGCCCGCGTCCCGAGTCCGAGTTCGCCGCCGGCGGCGAGGCGCATATCGTGCGGCCGGCCGATCCGGCGGCCCTCGATGACAGCGCCTGGGGCGACTACATCTTCATGCGCAAGAACCCGAAGGGCGAGCATGCCGAGCGCTGGGTGCACAGCCACGGTTGCCGGCGCTGGTTCAACGTGCTGCGCGACACCGTGAGTCATGAGATTCTCGCGGTCTACAAGCCGGGCGAGAAGCCATGACCGCGCAGCCGTTTCGCAACGACAGCGGTGGCCTGATCGACCGTGGCCGCACGTGGCGCTTCACCTTCGACGAGGTCGGCTACGAAGGCCATCCCGGCGACACGTTGGCCTCCGCGCTGCTGGCCAACGGCGTGCGGCTGGTTGGGCGCAGCTTCAAGTACCACCGGCCGCGCGGCATCTTCACCGCCGGCGTGGAGGAGCCGAACACGCTGGTGCAATTGCGCGAGGGCGTTAGCACCGAGCCCAACACCCGCGCCACCGTCGCCGAGCTCTACGACGGCCTCACCGCGACCAGCCAGAACCGCTGGCCCTCGCTCGACTGGGACGTGGGCGCGATCAACGACGCGCTGGGGCCGCTCTTCCCGGCGGGCTTCTACTACAAGACCTTCATGTGGCCGGCGAAGGCATGGCCTTACTACGAAGCCGCGATCCGGCGCGTCGCCGGGCTCGGCAAGGCGCCAACGTCGGGCGACCCGGACCGCTACGACAAACGGTTCGCGCATTGCGATGTGCTGGTGATCGGTGGCGGCCCGGCCGGTCTTGCCGCAGCGCTCGCGGCCGCGCGTTGCAAGGCGCGGGTGATCCTTGCCGACATGGATGGTCTGTTCGGCGGATCGCTCCTGAGTCAGCCGGCGGAGATCGATGGCGCGCCGGCATCCGACTGGGTCGCCGCGGCGGTGACCGAACTGGTCGAGGCCGAGACCGTGCAGTTGCTCCCGCGCACCGCCGTGGTCGGCATCCAGGACCACGGTTGGGCCGTGTTGCATGAGCGTCTGGGTGATCACCTGCCGCGCCTGGACGAGAACCAGCCGCGCCAGCGCCTGTGGCAGGTTCGTGCCAAGCGTATCGTGCTTGCTGCCGGCGCCGTCGAGCGCCCACTGATCTTTCCGGGCAACGACCGGCCGGGCGTGATGCTCGCCGGCGCGGCACGCACCTATCTCAATCGCCACGCGGTGCGGGCCGGCGACAGGGCGTTGCTGTTCACCAACAACGACAGCGCCTACACCGCCGCCCTCGACCTCGCCGACGGCGGCGTCGAGGTCGCCGGCGTGGTCGACCTGCGTCCCGCCGGTTCCGTTGCGGCGCCGACGCTGCGCGACCGCGGCATCCGGGTGCTGTCCGGCGAGGCGGTCATCGGCACCAGCGGACGTAAGGGCCTGCGCGAGGTCGAGGTGCGGCGCCTGGAAGATGGCGGCGGTGGATTGCCGCAGCATATCGATTGCGACCTGCTGGCGGTCTCGGGCGGTTGGCAGCCGAACGTGCACCTGCTGCGCTCGGCCGCCGCGACGGCCGAGATCGCGTGCGCCGGTGCTTGCAACGGCGCCGAGACGCTCGCGGCCACGCTGAACCAGGGATTCGACGCGGGCTATCAGGCCGCCGCCGATGCCGGCAAGCGGCGGCGCGGACGAGAGCGCCGCCGGCCCGAAGCCGCGCCAGCGCCCGAGGCGACCCCGCCGCTGGCCGATTGGTTTGTCGCCGGCAACGCAAAGGCCAGCTTCGTCGACTTGCAGAATGACGTGACAGCGGCCGACCTCGACCTCGCCAACCGCGAGGGCTTCCGTTCGATCGAGCACGTGAAGCGCTACACCACCGCCGGCATGGGCACCGATCAGGGCAAGCTCGGCAACCTCAACGTTGCCGCTGCCGTTGCCGTGGCGCAGGGCCAGAGCGCCGAGGCGGTCGGCCTCACCACCGCCCGGCCGCCCTACGTGCCGGTGACCTTCGGGGCGATCGCCGGGCGCGACGTCGGCGCGCTGCTCGATCCGGTGCGCGAGACGCCGATGCAGAGCTGGCACATGCAGGCCGGCGCGGTGTTCGAGCCGGTCGGACAGTGGCAGCGTCCGCGCGCCTATCCGCAGGCCGGCGAGGACCTGGAACGTGCCGTCGCGCGCGAGGTCCTGGCCGTGCGCAACCAGGCCGGCATCCTCGACGCTTCGACGCTGGGCAAGATCGATA
>CAZVLI010000789.1:0-2431 GCA_964627965.1 uncultured Rhodospirillales bacterium | reverse complement strand
AAGGCACTGGTCGCCGATGCCGCACCGCGCCGCGAGAGCACGACCGGCGGTGTCGGCCTGGTGCCGCAGCCGTCGGGACAGGTCCGGCAGTTGCCTGTGAAGAGCGCGCCCAACATTTATATCCAGGCTGGCTCGTTCTCGCGCTTCGACAATGCCAACAAGCTGCGCGCGCGACTGTCGTCGCTCGGTCCGACCTCGGTGGCCAACGTCCGCGTGGCGCAGCAGGACTACTTTCGCGTGCTGATCGGCCCGATGGCCTCGGTCGGACAGGCGGACAAGGCGCTCGACCAGGTCCTGGCGACCGGCATCACCGACGCCCGCATCATCGTCGACTAGGCCTTATTCTTGCCCCGGTTTACAGCCAGACCGGGCTTCGATCATGCTGCGCAGACTAGCTCGGGGGAGATCGGGATGAGTGTCTTACGTTGCCTGGCCTATGTCGCGACGCTGTGCCTGGCGCTGGTGCCGGCGGCACGGGCGATCGACACCCCGGCCAGGCACGCCATTCTGCTCGATGTGGGTACCGGCACGGTGCTGTTGGCGAAGGACGCCGACGAGCAGATGCCACCGGCCTCCATGTCCAAGCTGATGACCATCTCGATGCTGTTCGAGGCGCTGGCGGAAGGCCGTGTGAAGCTCGACGACACCTTCGAGGTCTCCGAGAAGGCCTGGAAGATGGGCGGCTCGAAGATGTTCGTCGAGGTTGGCAAGCAAGCCCGCATAGAGGACCTGATCCGCGGCATCGTGGTGCAGTCGGGCAACGACGCCTGCATTGTTGTGGCCGAGGGGCTGGGCGGCACCGAGGAAGCCTTCGCGCGCAAGATGACCGAGCGTGCGCACGAACTTGGCCTTACCCACAGTTCCTTCGCCAACGCCAGCGGCTGGCCGCACCCCGATCAGCACATGAGCGCGCGCGATCTGTCCAAGCTGGCGATCCACCTGATCGAGGATTTCCCGGAGTACTACAAGTACTTCGCCGAGCTTGAGTTCACCTATGCCGGGATCAAGCAGGGCAACCGGAACCCGCTTCTCTACAAGGACATCGGCGCCGACGGCCTGAAGACCGGGCATACCGAGGCCTCTGGCTACGGCCTTGTCGCATCGGCCGTGCAGGACGGGCGCCGGCTGGTGCTGGTGGTCAATGGCCTGGAGAGCGTGAACCAGCGCAGCCGCGAGTCCGCCCGGCTGTTGGCCTGGGGTTTCCGTGAGTTCGAGGCCGTGAAGCTCTTCAAGGCCGGCGAGACGGTGGCCGATGCCGATGTCTGGCTCGGTGGTGAGACCACGGTGCCTCTGGTACCCGCCGAGCCGGTCGAGGTCCTGCTGCCGCGCGCCGGCCGCAAGGACATGAAGGTCGCGGTCCGCTACGACGGCCCGGTGCCGGCGCCGATCGCCAAGGGTACCGAGATCGCCACCCTGTCGATCAGCGCGCCGGACATGGAGACCAAGGAAGTGCCGCTACTGGCTGGTGCCGACGTGGAGCGCCTCGGCGCGGTCGGTCGCATCTTCGCGCGCCTCGGCCACATGGTCTGGGGCCTGGCGGCATCCCAGTGAGCGCGCAAAAGCACGCTCACAGCCCTAGATGGGCCGTGTCCAGTTGGGCACGGCAGTGAGCCGCATTCGGTGACGCCCGACGAGGAACTCCTACGTCGGCCGGCACTGGCGCCGGCGCTTGTCGGGCACGAGGCCGCCGCCGCGTCGGTCCGCGCCGCGCTCGATGCCGGCAAGATGGCCCATGCCTGGTTGATCTGCGGTCCGCGGGGCATCGGCAAGGCAACGCTCGCGTATCACATCGCGCGGACGGTCCTGAGCCCGCCGGCCGAGCGCGGACCTGGCCTGCACCTGGATCCGGACAGCCCGACCTTCCGGCGCGTGGCCGCGGGTGGCCATGGCGACCTCCGGGTCCTGACCCGCGAGTACGACGAGCGCGGCAAGCGGATGCGCACGGAGATCCGGGTCGAGCAGGTGAGGGCGCTCGGCAACTTCTTCGCCATGACCAGCGCGGAGGGCGGCTGGCGGGTCGCGATCATCGACCCGATGGATCAGTTGAATGTCAATGCAGCCAATGCATTGCTTAAGATTCTTGAGGAACCACCTGAACGAACGGTGCTGCTCCTGGTGAGCCATGCGCCCGGCCGGCTGCTGCCGACGATCCGCTCGCGCTGCCGTCGTCTGAACCTCCGTCCCTTATCTGACGACGAGGTGGCCGAGGTCCTGCGCCAGCAGGCCGACGTGGTCGAACCGAGCGACGCCGCGGCGCTATCTCACCTGGCCGACGGCAGCCCGGGCCTGGCGCTGGAACTTGCCGAGGCCGGCGGCGTGGAAGTCTACGGCAAGCTGGTGAAGCTGCTGTCCGATCTTCCGCGCGTGGACTACGCCCAGGTGCACACCCTGGCCGACCGGCTGGCCCGGCGCGAGGCTGAGGGCGACTACC
>CAZVLI010000788.1:0-2432 GCA_964627965.1 uncultured Rhodospirillales bacterium | reverse complement strand
GGCTGAACCCGGCGGTGGAGGAAATCCTCTACCCGGCGATGGAGGACTTCCAGCTCGACCTGGTGATCGGCCAGGGGCCGGCGGCGCGCAACGTGCGCATCGACCTGCCGCCCTTCACGCTGGTCGGCGCGACCACGCGCTCCGGCCTGCTGACCACGCCGCTGCGCGAGCGATTCGGCATTCCGACGCGGCTTAACTTCTACAACGTGGCCGAGCTGAACCTGATCGTGGCCCGTGGCGCGCGCCTTCTCGACCTGGAGCTTTCGCCGGACGGCGCGGAGGAGATCGCCAAGCGCTCGCGCGGCACGCCCCGTGTCGCGGTGCGGCTGCTGCGCCGGGTGCGCGACTTCGCCACCGTCGCCGGTACCGCCTTGATCGACAAGGCCGCGGCGGACGCGGCGCTGCGCCGCCTGGAAGTCGACGAGGCCGGGCTCGACGCCATGGACCGGCGCTATCTCGGCGTCATCGCACGCGACTTCGGCGGCGGTCCGGTGGGCGTGGAGACGCTGGCCGCGGCGCTGTCGGAACCGCGCGACGCGATCGAGGACATCATTGAGCCATATTTGATCCAGCAAGCTCTGCTGCAACGCACCCCGCGGGGGCGGGTGCTGTCGGCCAAGGGCTACCAGCATCTCGGGCTGACGCCGCCGCGCGGGCAACCGGCGCAACTCGACCTGCTGGAGGGCGAGGACGGCGATGACGGCTGAGGCCGCGCCGCACCGCTTCGACCTCCGGGTCTACTGGGAGGACACCGACGCGGGCGGCATCGTCTACTACGCGAACTACCTGAAGTTCATCGAGCGCGCGCGCTCCGAACTGGTCGGGCAGGCGGGCATCGACCAGACAGCGCTGTGGGACGACCCCGGCGTGATGTTTGCCGTGCGGCGCTGCGAGCTCGACTACCTAGCGCCGGCGCGGCTCGGCGATGCCCTCACCGTGGAGACACGGCTGGGCAAGGTGGGCGGCGCCTCGGTGGAGATGGAACAGACGGTGACGCGCGACGGCGCGGCGCTGGTCAGGGCGATGGTCAAGCTGGGCTGTATTGGCCGCGACGGCCGGCCGGCGCGAATGCCGGCCGACGTGCGCGCGGCCCTGGGAAGAAGGACGGACTGATGCAAGGCAATGCGGTCGAGGCGCTGCAGTTGGGTGGCGCCATGATCGACACCGACATGTCGATGTGGGCGCTGTTCATCCGCGCCGATGTCGTCGTGAAGCTGGTGATGGCGGTGCTGCTGCTGGCCTCGGTGTGGTGCTGGGCGATCATCTTCGAGAAGTGGCTGCGGCTGCGCCGGGTGCGCGGACAGGCGGAAAAGTTCGAGGACACCTTCTGGTCCGGCGGCAGCCTTGAAGACCTGTACGAGCGTGTCGCGACCGATCCGAAACATCCGATGGAACGGGTCTTCGTGGCGGCGATGCGGGAGTGGCGACGCTCCACCTCCAAGGGCCTGAGCAACGACAGCACGTTGCGTGCCGGCATCCGCGAGCGCGTCGGCCAGGTCATGCAGGTCACCTTGGCGCGCGAGATGGACCGGCTGGAGCGCTATCTCGGCTTCCTTGCCACGGTCGGCTCGACGGCGCCGTTCATCGGCCTGTTCGGCACCGTGTGGGGCATCATGAACAGCTTCCAGGCGATCGCGCTGACAAAGAACACCAACCTGGCGGTGGTCGCGCCGGGCATCGCGGAAGCGCTGTTCGCTACCGCGCTGGGGCTGATCGCGGCGATCCCGGCCGTGGTCGCCTACAACAAGTTCGCCAACGACCTGGCGCGCTACGGCGGCCGCATGGAGGGCTTCGCCGGCGAGTTCTCCGCCATCCTGTCGCGCCAGCTCGACGAGAGGCGCGACTGATGGGCGTGCGCCTGGGCAACGCTGGCAAGATCCGTCGCGGCTACACGCCGATGTCGGAGATCAACGTCACGCCGCTGGTCGACGTGATGCTGGTGCTGCTGGTCGTGTTCATGATCACCGCGCCGCTGCTGTCGGTCGGCATCCCGGTGGAACTGCCGGAGGCGGATGCGCAGATGCTGCCCGGATCGGAGGAGCCGGTGGTGGTGACGATCTCGTCCGACGCGCGGTTGCACCTGCAGGAGCGCGAGGTCGACCTCAAGGAACTGGCGCCGAAGCTGCGCGCCATCACCGAGACGCGCGGCGATCAGCCCTCGATCGTGGTGAAGGGCGACGGCCAGGTGCAGTACGCGCTGTTCGTGGAAGTGATGCACGCCATGCAGTCGGCCGGCTTCACCAAGATCGCGCTGGAAACCAAGAAGCCGGAGAGCTGAGGCCCGTCCGTTGCGTACGCCGCTGGCCATATCCGTTGCCCTGCACTCCGCCGTGGTGGCCGCCGCGGCGCTGGGCCTGCCGGTGTGGTGGGAGCGGGAGATCGCCGCGCCGGCGCCGGTGGTGATCGAGCTGGTCAACATCGCCGAGCGGACG
>CAZVLI010000787.1:0-2433 GCA_964627965.1 uncultured Rhodospirillales bacterium | reverse complement strand
GCGGCGCCGGCAACGACACCTTGCGCGGGCAGGGCGGCAGCGACAGCCTGTTCGGCGGCGCCGGCGCCGACAACCTGCTCGGGATGCAGGGCGCGGACGAGCTGTTCGGCGGTGCCGGCAACGACACGCTGACCGGCGGGGTGGGAAACGACACGCTGACGGGCGGCGACGATGTCGACACCTTCGTCTTCGCCAATGGTCAGGGTGACAACCTGATTGCCGACTTCGACGCGCTGCTGGAGGCCATCAGCCTGATCGTCGCCGGCGTCGGGGTCAGTGCCTTTGTCGACCTGACCATCGTCGACACCGCCGCCGGCGCCCGGATCACCTTCGAGGACACGCCGACCACGGCCATCACGTTGGCGAATGTCGGCGCGGCCGACCTCGACGCGGGCAACTTCTTCTTCAGCTAGCGGCTGGGCGATTTCCCGCCTTTACCGGCCGAGGTCAGTGGCTCGCGGTCCACAGGCACCAGGTTGCCAGAAGCGGCGCGGCGCCGGCCCGCATGGCGTGTCGGATGCCAGGGCGGTTGTGGACGGTGCCGCCTAGTCCCGGTGCGTGCCACGGATCGTCGTCCTGGCGCCACTCGCCCGGCGAGAGCACCAGGTAGACCTCTTCCGGCGGGTGCTGGTGTTCCGGATAGGCGACCGTGGGCGCCAGCAAGCTGATACCGATCAGGACGTCGGCGCGCGGTTCCAGACCGCCGCGGCCGATCACGACCGCATTGGCATGGCCATCGTTGAACGCCGGGCCGACCTGCTCCGCGCCGACCCGGCGATGCCAGCCGAGTTGGGGTGCCAGCGTGCCCAGCGCCGCCGCGTGCCGCGCGACGGCAGGCGACGCGGTTGCCGCGTTCTCCAGGGCCGTATCCAGGTGGTCGTTGGTCGGCAGCGAGGTCGGCGCCACCGGACCGGGCGTGGCCGGGGCGGTGAGCGCGGCGAACACCCGGTCGATCATTCGGCCGGCCGCCGTGTCCGACGCCACCGCGCCGCAAAGCGCCGTTTGCAGGGTATCCAGGAAGGCTTGCAGGTCGGGACTTCGAGATGTCATGCCGTTGCCGCCTTGGCGTTCCGGCGTGCCCCGCTTCCGTGCCTGGCCGGCGGGCGCCGGGAATTGGCTGGGGCGGCAGGGATCGAACCTGCGAATGCCGGTACCAAAAACCGGTGCCTTACCACTTGGCTACGCCCCAAAGCTGGCGCCTGCATCGCATATATCGGGGCCGACCTGCAACGGGCTGGCTGTACCGGCGGCGGCGATCCGACGCATGATGCCGGCCGGCCATGGCGACCATCGTTCACATCATCAACGGGCTCGACGTCGGCGGGGCGGAAACGATGCTGGCGCGGCTGCTCGCCGCCAGCGACCGCGACCGCTATCCGGCGCACGTGATCTCGCTGACCGACCTCGGCGAGGTCGGCGCCGCCATCGAGGCGCTGGGGGTACCGGTGACGGCGCTGGGCCTGCGACGCGCCGGCCTGCCGGGTCCGGGCCTGCTGCGCACGCTGGGCAACCGGGTCGCCGCGGCCGAGCCCGACCTGGTGCAGTGCTGGATGTACCACGCCAACCTGCTGGGCGGGCTGGCGACGCGCTGGCGCCTGGGCCGGTCGGTGCCCCAGGTGTGGGGTGTGCGCCAGACCAACCTCGACCGCGCCAGCGTGTCGCGGCGCACCGCGCTGGTCGCCCGCGTCGGCGGCTGGCTGTCCGGCCGGCTGCCGGCCGCCGTCGTGTTCAATGCCGAGGTCTCGCGCCAGGCGCATCTTGCCATCGGCTACGACGAGGCGCGCTCGCGGGTAATCCCGAACGGTTTCGATACCGAGGTCTTCAAGCCTGACCCGGCAGCGCGCACCGCGTTGCGCGCCGAACTCGGCCTGGCGTCGGACATGGTGCTCGTGGGGCTGGTCGGCCGATGGGACCCGCAGAAGGACCACGCCACCTTTGTCGCCGCCGCCGCCCAGGTGCACCGGCGCCATCCGGAAGCGCGTTTCGTGCTGGCGGGCGACGGGGTCGACGAGCGCAACGACGCGCTGATGCGCGCGCTCGGCGATGCCGGGCTGCGCGAGGCGGTGTTCGCACTGGGCCACCGCCGTGACGTGCCGGCGCTGACGGCGGCGCTGGACGTTGCCTGCTCGTCGTCGATGGGCGAGGGCTTCGCCAACACCATCGGTGAGGCAATGGCTTGCGGCGTCCCGTGCGCCGTCACGGATGTCGGCGATTCGGCCCGTATCGTGGCCGACACCGGCGAGACCGCGCCGCCGCGTCATCCGGCGGCGCTGGCCGACGCGATCTGTCGCCTGCTCGACTTGTCGATGTCTGAACGCCAGGCGCTGGGGCTGCGCGCACGGGAACGGGTGATCCAGGAGTATTCGATCGCCGCCGTGGCCCGGCGGTTCGAGGCGCTGTGGGACGAACTGCTAGCCGCGCGCTGACACGGCA
>CAZVLI010000786.1:0-2433 GCA_964627965.1 uncultured Rhodospirillales bacterium | reverse complement strand
AGCAGGCGGAGCGCCTCGACCGGCTGCGGGGGGCGATCGAGGTGGCGAGGCGAGCGCCGCCGCCGATCCGGCGTGGAGATTTGCGGCATGACCTGGCCGCGCTGGCGGCCGAGGCGCCCCGGGATGCGACGCGGGTGATCTTCCATACCGCCGTGCTCGCCTACGTTACGGACGCAGGCGAGCGTGCGGCCTTCGCACGTGAGGCGCAGCAGATGTGCGGCGTCTGGATCGCCAACGAGTCGCCGCGGGTGTTTCCCGATATCGCCGCGCGCGCCGGCACCCCACCCGCGCCGGGACGTTTCCTGCTTTCGGTGAATGGCGAACCGGTCGCCTGGACCGAGCCGCACGGCGCCGCAATCGAGTGGATCGGTTAGTTCCGCCGGGCATGCCGCCGAGTTCGTCGTCGCGCGTCTGGCGGTTCAACTCGGCGACCTCGACCAGCATCTTGCGCAGCATGGCGCGTATGAAGTCCTCGCGTGCCGGCGCGTGCAGCACGAAGGAGGCCGGTCCGCCGATCACCTCGCGCCGGAAGTAATTGGTGAGGACCCGGATCGCCGAGCCCTGCGCCAGGATCAACGCGTTGATCGTGATGCCGCGTGCCACCGCCGCGTCGCGCTCCACGTCGGCGATCATGTTGATCACTTCCTTGTTCGCCTCGGTCGGTGCCTCGGCCAGCATCGCCACGCCACGCTCGATGCCGAGCGCCACGTCGGTCTGGCTGCCGTCGTCGCGTCCCGGGTTCGGCAACAGCAGCAGCCCGAGCATCGCGGATACCCGATCGGCGTCGGCCTCGTCGGCAACGATCTGCCACGGCAGCAGCGTGGCGTAGCGGTTGAACGACGACCACTTGATCACCGAGACGCCGATGCGCTTGTGGTGGCCGTGCCGGATCGCGGTCAGGAACTCCGGGTGCTTGAGCGCGTAGATCAGGCCCTGGATCTGCAGCGCCGCGTCGGTCGAGGTGATCGACTCGGAACGGTCGAGCGACACCACCATGTTGATGTCGGTCTTCGTCTGCGCCGCCGCGCCGAAGCCGGTCAGCAGCAACAACAGGGCGGCGAGGCTAGCCCGCATCGGCGTCGAGTCCTTGCGGCAAGTCGCCGGCCAGGATGATTCGGTGCATCTCGCGGCGCTCGCCCGCGGGGTAGTCGCCGTTGGCCTTGTGCATGGTGCAGCGGTTGTCCCACATCACCAGATCGCCTGGCTGCCAGACGTGTCGATATTCGTAAGCCGGCTGCGTCGCGTGCGCAATCAGGCGGTCGAGCAGCGCGTCGCCGTCCTCGAGCGAGAGTCCCTCGACGTGGCTCATGCGGTTGGCGTTCAGGTACAGCGCCAGCCGCCCGGTTTCCGGATGGCGGCGAACCAGCGGATGCGTGGCCGGCGGCACCTGCGCCTGCTCCTCCGGCGTCAGCTTGCGGATCCGGGTCGCCTTGCGCCGGCTGTCGTAGGTGTGCACGACGCGCAGGTCCGCGAGCGCGCGCTTGTCGTCGTCGGACAACCCGTCATAGGCCGCTGCGGTCGAGACGAACTGGGTGTCGCCGCCGCGGCTCGGCAATGCCCGGGCGTGCAGCATGGTGACCGAGCAGGGACGCTGCTTGAACGAGTCGTCGCTATGCCACGCGGCGCCGACCACGACGCGCTTGCCGTCGCCCAGATCGTCGATGTCCTCGCTCGACAGGATCATCACGTGGTCGTTGTCGGGATGTCGCGCGCGGCTCGCGACCTGCAGGATCGGTTGGCCCATTGCCTGGCCGACCCGGTAGAGCGCGTCCGGATCGAGGTCCTGGCCGCGTACCGCCAGCACTTGATGGTCGAGCAGCGCCTGCCTCACCGCGTCGAGATCGGCGTCACCGGCCTGCCGCAGATCGACACCGACCGCTTCCGCGCCCAGCGCTTCGCCGAGCCGGTTCACCTTGAGCCTGGAGCCCGCACGCGCCAGCGCCATCCGAACCCTCCGCCAATGTTCGCGGTATGATCGGTCCGATGGCGTGAGCGATGCAACCCCGCCGCCACAGGGGCGGGGCGCAGGTTGGGGGGACGCTAGCGGGCGAGCAGCTCGTCGAGCAGACGAACCACGTCGACGGACGCCGCTTCCATGTCGGCGATCGCCGCATAGGCGCCATCGCGATCGCCCTGCGCGAACAGGGCGGCGGCGCGCTTGCCATTGGCGTGAACCGCGGCGTGCGGTGTCTCCAGCTCGCCATAGGCGCGATGACCGCGGATCGAGGCGTCGTCGACTCCGCCGTACCATTTGCCGAGCCGGCAGGAATGATGGTCGGCCAGTTCGCTCTCGGTCAGGTTGTTCAGGCCGACCAGCATCTCCGACAGCCGCTTCTTCCACAGCAGGTGATCGGACTTGGCGCGGAACAGCACGTAGTCGGGAATCTCCCGCCCCTCCAGCCCGCCGAAGCGTTGCTCGATCAGGGCTTCCGA
>CAZVLI010000785.1:0-2436 GCA_964627965.1 uncultured Rhodospirillales bacterium | reverse complement strand
GGAGGAAAACGGCCGCAACCTTTCCGGCGGCCAGCGCCAGCGCCTCGACATCGCCCGCGCGCTGGCCCGCAACCCGTCGATCATCGTGCTGGACGAGGCGACCAGCGCGCTCGACCCGGAGATGGAGCTGGCGGTGATGGACGCGATCCGACGGCGCGGCGCGACCTGCATCGTCATCGCGCACCGCCTGTCGACGATCCGCGACTGCGACGAGATCATCGTCATGGAGCGTGGCCAGATCGTCGAACGAGACCACCACGCGGCGCTGATCGAGGCCGGCGGGCGCTACGCCGGCCTGCTGGAGAACTGAGCCGACGATGGCGGGCGTGCGCGATATCGACAGATCCGGCGATGGCGGACTGACCCTGTCGGGTGGCGCGCCGATGCGGCTTCCACGCGCGCCGGCGCTGTGGATCGTGCGCGCCGACAAGCCGGTCGAGGCGCACCTGGAGACCGCGCATGGTCGGCGCTTCCTGACCGCGCTCGACGATGGCGACCTGCTCTTCGGCCTGGGCGGCGCGGAGGATGCCGACCTGTCGACGATCGGCCCGCCTGGCGGGCGGATCGAGCCGTGCGACCCGACGGGCGTCGAGCCCGAGCGGCTTGCCGAAGCCGCCGACCGCTGGATCACGGCGGCCGCTCGACTGGTGCCGCGCGATCCGCGCGACGCGGAGAGCCTGCAGGCTGGCGTCCGCTGCGGCCTCACGCCAGGGGTGCGGTTCCGCGCGGCGCGCGGCGTCGTCTGGCTCGCCGGCCCGGCGGTCGCGCGGTTCGCCGTCGCCGGCATCGACGTGGAACTGGAAGGACCGGCCAGCCTGCCGCTTACGGGTTCGCTCGGAGCCGAAGCCCGTGCGGAGGCCAGCGGCTGGACGCTGAGCAGCGCCGATCTCGCCCGCGACAACGCGCTGCTGCCGGCGATGGCGCGGTTTGGACGGCTGCTGCCGGTGCTGCTGCTCGATGTGATCGACCGAGAGGAAGCCGACGTTCTGGCCCGCGTGGCCACCGCGCGCCGCGGCGACGAGGCCTCGCGGCGCCAGGGCGAGCAGCGGCTGGAGACCATCGCCGTCCGGTTCGACAAGGACGAGCGACCCGACGCCGGCGAGCTTGGCGCGATCGCCGCCGCCGTCTCAACCGCCATCGACGCCCTGCCGCATCCGCACGACCGGCGACGCCTCGCCACACCCGACGCCAGCTTCGAGGACGTTCCATCCATCGCCCGACGCTGCGGCATTCGCGCCCGACGCGTGATGCTGGCACCCGGCTGGGAGACTGGTGACCAGGGGCCGCTGGTCGCGCGCACCGAGGACGGCGAGCCACTGGCGCTGCTGCCGCGCGGCCGCACCTATCACGTGTATGAACCGCGCCTGGGTCGGACCCGGCCACTGGATCGGGCCACGGCCGAGGCGCTGGCGCCGTCCGCCTTTTCGCTGATCCGCTCGCTGCCGACACAGGTCGGCGGTGCGATCGGGCTCGCGCGGTTCGCGCTTGCCGGGTCGGAGCGCGACCTGTTGACCGCGATCCTGGTCGGCGCCGGGGCCGGTTTGCTGGCGGCGCTCGGCCCGATCGCCATCGCCTATGTGCTGGACGACCTGGTGCCCGGCGGCGAGCGCGGCCTAATCGTGCAGGTCGCGGTCGCCCTGGCCCTGGCGGCGCTGCTGTCGCTGTTCTTCGCCATCACCCGCGCGGTGGCGCTGCAGCGCATCGACGGCCGCAGCAGCGCGGACCGCCTCATCAGCCTGCCGACCAACTTCTTCCGCGACTACGCCGCCGGCGACCTGGCCGAGCGCGTCGGCGGCCTGGAGGCGGTGCGCAACGCCATCGTCGACGTGGCTCTCGGCGCGGCGATCACATTCAGCTTCTCGATCTTCTACGTCGCGCTGCTGTTCATCTACGCCCCGGCGCTGGCAGGGATCGCGGTGCTGCTGACGCTGGGCTACGCCGCCATCGCTGTTCTGGCCGGCATCGCGCAACTGCGCTACGGCCGGATCATCGCCGCCGTTTCCGGCAAGCTGGCGGCGCTTGTCTTCGAGCAGCTTCGCGCCGTGCGCAAGCTGCGCGTCGCCGGCGCCGAAGCACGCGCTTTCCGGCTCTGGTCCGACAGCTATGCCGACGAACGCCGCGCCGTGTTGGCCGCCGGGCGCGCGCGTGGGCGTCTGGAAACCTTCGGCGCCGGCTTCGAGGTCGCCTCGCTGGCGGCGCTCTACGCCGCTGCGGTGCTGCTGGGCGAAGGGCTGGCGACGACCGGCGCCTTCGTCGCCTTCCTGGCCGCCTACAACGCGTTCCAGGGCGCGCTGTTCGGCGTCGTCGGCGCGGCCCTGACGGTGCTTTCCTCGGCGGCGCAGTACGAGCGCGCCCGTCCGATCCTGGAGACCGAGCCGGAAAGCGGCGGCGAGCGCGCCGATCCGGGGCGCCTGTCCGGCCGCATCGAGGTCAGCG
>CAZVLI010000784.1:0-2441 GCA_964627965.1 uncultured Rhodospirillales bacterium | reverse complement strand
CGAGATGCGCGAGCGCGGTCTCAGCGTCGACCGTTGGAAGGTCGAGATCGACGACATCGCCCACCTCCCCGGCTTCTCGCCGGTGCACGTCAGCTACGAGAACGCCTACAACACCGTGGGCGCCCATCGCGCCGACAATCCCAAGGGCAACTCGCTGATCCTCAATGGGCACATCGATGTGGTGCCGGTCGGCCCACTGGACATGTGGACCACGCCACCGTTCGAACCGCGGATCGAGGACGGCTGGATGTACGGCCGCGGCGCCGGCGACATGAAGGCCGGGCTGGCGCAGATGCTGTTCTCGCTCGACGCCCTGAAGCGCTGTGGCTACGTGCCCGCCGCCGACGTCTTCGTGCAATCGGTGATCGAGGAAGAGTGCACCGGCAACGGCGCGCTCGCCTGTCTGGCTCGCGGCTACCGCGCCGACGCGGCGCTGATCCCGGAGCCCATGGGCGAGAGCCTGCTGCGCGCGCAGATCGGCGTGATCTGGTTCCAGGTCAAGTTGAAGGGCCGCCCGGTCCACGTCGCCTATGCCGGCACCGGCGCCAACGCCATCGAGGCGGCCTTTCCGATCATCGAGGCGCTACACGGGCTGGAGGATCGCTGGAACGGACCGGACAACCGGCCGGAGGTCTATGGCCACGTCGACCATCCGATCAACCTCAATGTCGGCAAGATCGCCGGCGGCGACTGGGCTTCCTCGGTGCCCTCCTGGTGCACCTTCGATGTCCGCGTAGCGATCTTCCCCGGCCAGGACATCGACGAGGCACGGCGCGAGATCGAGGACACCATCCGGCAAGCGGCGCAGACCAACCGCTTCCTAGCCAACAACCCACCCGAGATCGTGTTCAACGGCTTCCTGGCCGAGGGCTACATCCTGAAGGATGCCGACGCCGCCGAAGCGGCCCTGGGCCGCGCGCACCAGACGGTCTACGGCGCCGACCTGCCGGAGATCAGTTCCACCGCGACCACCGACGCCCGCTTCTTCGGTCTCTATGCCGACACGCCGGGCTTGGTCTACGGACCGAAGTCGGAAGCCATCCACGGCTTCGACGAGCGTGTCGAACTGGAGTCGATCCGGCGCAACACCCAGGCGATGGCACTGTTCATCGCCGACTGGTGCGGCCTGCAGGCAGCCTGAGCCGTGCTGCGCCTGGGCACCGTCGTCGGTCACCGCAGCGACGCGGCGCTGGTCGACAGGCTGCACGCGCTTGCACACGACGACCGTCTGGAGACCGTCGAGATCGCGCCGCAGGACGCCGGTCGCGGCCGCCTGCGCCTCGCCACCGACAAGGGCACCGACTGCGCCATCGCCCAGCCGCGCGGCCAGCGCCTGGACGACGGCGCGGTGCTGCTGCTGGCCGACGACCGCGCTATCGTCGTCCGCGTCGGCGAACAACGCTGGCTCGGCTTGCGTCCGCGCGACGCCGCCACGGCACTGCAACTCGGCTACCACGCCGGCAACCTGCACTGGCGCGTCCGTTTCGACGGCGAGGACTTGCTGGTCGCGCTCGACGGACCGGAGGCCGACTACCTCGCCCGCCTGCGCGAGTTGACCGACGCTGGGACGGTAACGGTCCGCGATGACTGATGCCCTGGCCCTCGCGACGGCGCTGCAGGTTGGGGACAGCCAATTCCCCTCCGGTGGCTTCGCCTTCTCCTGGGGCCTGGAAACACTCTCGCGCGAAGGCGGCATCGACCGCGACCGCATTGGCGCGTTCCTCGAAGCGCAATTGCACGGGCGGTGGGCCGGCTTCGATCGCGTCGTCGTCGCCGCCGCCCATGCCGCCGACCTCGATGGACGCGCAGCCCTAGACGAGACGGTCGAAGCGATGAGCTGGTCAGCCTCTTTGCGGGACGGTTCGCGCCGCGCCGGTCAGGCGATGCTGTCGGCCCACGCACGCCTGGGAACGCCGACCGTAGACGACGCACGCCGGCACCTCCCCCACGGCCACCTGCCCGTCGTGCAGGGCGTGGTCAGCGCTGGGCTCGGCCTCGATCGCACGGCGGCACTCACGTTGTCCGGCACCACCTTCCTGAACGGACTGGCCTCGGCTGCGGTGCGGCTCGGGCTCGCCGGCGCGCTCGCGATTCAGGGCGACCTGGCGCGCCTGCGCCCCGCCATCGCCGAGCTGGCCACCGAAGAACCGCCGCCGCAACCGACGAGCTTTGCGCCGATGGCCGATATCGCCATGGCGCGACACGCGCCCGCCGGGGCGCTGTTCGCGAACTGATCGCTGCACGAGAGGGCATCCGATGAACCTGACCCCGACCGAGATGGAGCGGCTGACGATCTTCACCGCCGCCGAACTGGCGCGACGCTATCGCTCCAAAGGCATCCGGCTCAGCCATCCGGAAGCCATCGCGCTGATCTGCGACGAGGTGATGACCGCCGCGCGCCAGGACATGCCGCACCCCGACATGGTCGCGATGGCCGGCGG
>CAZVLI010000783.1:0-2445 GCA_964627965.1 uncultured Rhodospirillales bacterium | reverse complement strand
ATGGGCCAGATCGGCTGCTCGGCCGAGATCATGGCCGCACTGCCGAACCTGGAGATCATTTCCTGCTACGCCGTCGGCGTCGACGCGGTCGACATGCCCGCGGCGCGCGAGCGCGACATCATCGTCACCAACACGCCGGACGTGCTGAACGACTGCGTCGCCGACCTCGCCATCGGGCTCACCATCTCGCTGCTCCGCGACATCCCGAACGCCGACCAGTTCGTGCGCACGCAGCCCTGGTACACGCCGACCGACTATCCCCTCACCCGCTCGCTCGGTGGCAAGACGCTGGGCGTGGTCGGGCTTGGCCGCATCGGGCTGGGCGCCGCCAAGCGCGCGCAGGCCTTCGGCATGAACATCGCCTACCACAACCGGTCCAAGCGCGACGATGTCGACTTCGCCTACTATGCGACGCCGGCCGAGCTGGCGGCGAACTGCGACGTGATGGTGCTGCTGTGTCCGGGCGGGCCGGCGACCCAGCATCTCGTGAACAAGGAGGTGCTCGACGCGCTGGGGCCGGACGGTTACCTGGTCTCGATCTCGCGCGGCACCGTGGTCGACGAGACCGCCTTGGTCGACGCGCTGGTCAACAACCGCATCGCCGGCGCCGCGATGGACGTGTTCGAGCACGAGCCGCAGGTCCCCGACGCACTGAAGCAGGCCCGCAACGTGATCCTGACGCCGCACATGGGCTCCGGCACGGCCGAGACCCGCGCCGCGATGGGCAACCTGATGATCGACAATCTGATCGCGCACTTCTCCGGCAAGCCGGTGCTGACCCGTGTCGAGTGACGCCAGCCCGGACGACCGCCACATCTCGGCGGAACTGGTCGCGGCCCAGATCGACGCCGTGATGCGGGCCTGGGACATGCCCGACGAGGCGCGCGCCGACGCCGTGGAGATCATGGTCGAGACCGACCTGCGCGGGATCGACAGCCACGGCATCTCGATGCTGCCGATCTACGGTCGCGGCCGTACCGACGGCTTCCTGAACATGACGCCGAAGCTGACCGTGGTGCGCGACCGCCCGGCGATGGCGGTGCTCGATAACGACGCCGGGCTCGGCTACCACGCCGGCAAGCGCGCCATGGCGATGGCGGTCGACAAGGCCAAGCAGATCGGCGTCGGCGCGGTCGCGGTGCGCAACTCCAACCATTTCGGCGCCGCCGGCGCCTACGCCATGCGGGCGGCCGAGGCCGGCTGCATCGGCATCGTCACCACCAACGCGCTGAATCGCTCGCTGGTGCCGACCCGCTCCAGGGAGAAGCTGTTCGGCACCAACCCGATCGCCTTCGCTGCGCCGGCCAAGGACGAACGGCCCTTCGTGCTCGACATGGCGACCACCACGGTCGCGGTGGGCAAACTCAAGCTCAAGTGGCTCGCCGGCCTGCCGATGCCGGCCGGCTGGGTCGTCGATGGCGACGGCCAGCCGGAGACCGACGCAACTCGGGCCTTCGGCGCGCAGCAGCGCGTGGCCGACGACATCGGCCTGACCCCGCTCGGCGGCCTGGCCGAGACCGCCAGCCACAAGGGCTATGGCCTGTCGGCGATGGTGGAGATTCTGTCGGCGACCTTGTCGGGCGCGACCTTCATCGCCACCCGCGTCGCCAGCGGCCAGCGCGACACCGACATCGGCCACTTCTTCATGGCCATCGACCCGGCGGCGTTCCGCGAGCCCGGCGAGTTCGAGGCCGACATGGACGAGATGATCCGCACCCTACGCAAGCTGGCGCCGATCGATCCGGCCGAGCCGGTGCTTGTTCCGGGCGACCCGGAAGTCATTTCTATGGCAGAGCGTACAAAGAACGGCATCCCGATCCCGGGCAAGCTCTGGGATCAGGTGCGCGACCAGTGCGCCGAGTGCGGCGCACCCTTCTTGTGGAACGAACGAATGAGGCGCCGATGATCGCCGAGCTCGGACACTATGCCCTTGTGCTGGCGCTGCTGGTCGCCATCGTGCAGGCGACCGTACCGCTGATCGGCGCGCAGCGCGGCGATGCCGCCTGGATCGCGGTGGCACGCCCGGCCGCGACGCTGCAACTGCTGCTGATCGCGATCTCCTTCGCGGCGCTGACCTACGCCTTCGTCACCTCCGACTTCTCGGTGCTGAACGTCGCCGCCAACTCGCACTCGCTGAAGCCGATGCTCTACAAGGTCTCCGGCGTGTGGGGGAACCACGAGGGCTCGCTACTGCTGTGGGTGCTGATCCTGGCGCTGTTCGGTGCCGCGGTGGCGCTGGCCGGCGGCAACCTGCCGCGGCCGTTCCAGGCCCGCGTGCTGGCCGTGCAGGCGATGATCGGCATCGGCTTCCTGGCCTTCATGCTGTGGACCTCGAACCCGTTCGAGCGCGTCATCCCGCCGCCGAGCGACGGCCAGGGCCTGAACCCGCTGCTGCAGGACCCCGGCCTCGCCTTCCACCCGCCATTCCTCTACCTCGGCTATGTC
>CAZVLI010000782.1:0-2448 GCA_964627965.1 uncultured Rhodospirillales bacterium | reverse complement strand
CAGATCGAGGCCGTTCTTCGCCGGGATCGCGCAGTCGGTCTCGGCCATAAACTCGGCATAGACCTCCACCAGCCGCGCGCCCACCGCGGTGCGGCAGTTCCGGGCCGCGTCGGCGAGATCGACCACGGCTTGCGGCTTCTGCGCCCGCCAGCTCACGTCAGCAGCCTCCTCGCCAGGCATGGTCAGTCCTTGAGGACATCTTCGAAGCTCGTGTCGATCCCGAAGCCGAGATCGGCCATCTGCCGTTCCATCACGTTCGAGCCGAGCAGCGTCCGGTTCTCGTAGTCGATCCGGTCAGCGGTATTCAGAAGACTCTCGACGACGAGCAGAAACCCGTCGATGCCCGGCTCGTCGGACGTCAGCGGCAGCACCACCGCCTCGACCTGGCCGGTCAGGCCGTTCTCGTAGATCTGCTCGATCTCGATGCGATAGCCGCAGGGGACGTCGACGACCATGGCGAGCGAGTGCATGACACTCTCGCGACGTTCCTTCGGGACCATATCGAAGTAGTTCCGTCCGACCGGGTTCTGCCCGTAGCGCTCGCGCACGTTCTCGCCAGCGATGCGGAAGATGCACTGGTCCGGCTTGGTCAGGGCGACCAGCACCAGATCGGGGATCGACTTGACGAAATACCGGAGATCGAGGCCGTTCTTCGCCGGGATCGCGCCACCGGCCGTTTCGCGCAGCTTCGCATATCCGGCCAAAGCGAGACGGCACGCGTCCGTCTTGCAGTACGCGCCCAAGCCTTCAAGGTCGGTGACAACCTCCGGCTTTTGCTTGCGCCAGGCCATGTGTACGCCCTCGGTTACATGCCCAACATTATAGCACCCCGCCCGCAGCGGCGAAGCGCGGCGGTATCCGCGTCGAATTTCAAGCACACTTGATTGTGCATTGCGGCAAGTCCCCCCATGTCGTCTTATGCGACGGTACGGAAAGGGAACGAGCGACGTGATCGGACGCCTCGCCGCGATATTGCTGCTGGCATCTGTCGGTCTCGGCCAGGCCTGGGCTCAAACGCAGTCGACGCTTGCCGGCGCCGTGCCCGGCAATACCGTGCGCACCGACAACGTCACGGTCGAGCTGATCCCGGTCGCCGCCGAGGTCGCGCCGGGCGACACCGTCGAGGTGCTGCTGCAGCAGACCATCCGGCCGAAGTGGCACACCTACTGGCAGAACCCCGGCGACAGCGGCCAAGAGACCGCGATCCAGTGGACCCTGCCGCCCGGTGCCAGCGCCGGCCCGATCGCGTGGGCCTCGCCGGAGCGCATCGAATACGGCCCGCTGGTCAACTACGGCTACAGCGACCGCGTCGGCCTGCTCAGCGAACTCACCGTTCCTGCCGACTGGCCCGCCGGCAAGCCGTTCCCGGTCGAGGCCTTCGTCACATGGTTGGTGTGCGAGGAGATCTGCATCCCCGAAGAAGGCAGCTTCGCGCTCAAGATTCCGACCGGCCCGGCAACCGTCGCCGACAGCACGGTCGCGGCGCTGGTCGCGCAAGCGCGGCGCGCCTTGCCGCAACCATCGCCCTGGAACGCGACCTACGCTGTCGACGAGACGCGACTGTCGGTGGTGTTCGACGTCGCCGGCCTGAGCGCCGAGCGGCTGTCCGAGGTCTATTTCTTCCCGACCGCGTGGGGCGTTGTCGACCACGCCGCGCCGCAGCGCCTGATCGTCGACGAAAACGGCCTGCGCCTGACCGTGAAGCGTGGCGAGACACCGGTCGACGGCGAACTCGGCGGCGTGCTGACGCTGGTGGAGGACACCGGCACCGGCCCGAGCCGGCTGGCCTTCGCGGTCGCCGCCGTTTCCGGCGCAACGATGCCGGCCGCGACCGCTGCGAGCCTGGCGCTACCGGCGCTGTCGCTGCCGACGGTGCTGTTGTTCGCCTTCCTCGGCGGCGTGTTGCTGAACCTGATGCCGTGCGTGTTCCCGGTACTGGCGATCAAGGCGCTGGGCGTGGTGCAGGGTGCCGGCGGCCCGGCCCGCGAGCGCGTGGTCGGCGGCTTCGCCTATCTCGCCGGCGTGCTCGGCTCCTTCGCGTTGCTCGGCGCGGTGCTGCTCACGCTACAGGCCGGCGGTGCCGCCGTCGGCTGGGGTTTCCAGCTACAGCAGCCTTTCGTCGTGGCGCTGTTCGCCTACGTCCTGTTCGCCGTCGGGCTGAACCTGGCCGGCGTGTTCGAGATCGGCGGCGGCTGGACCGGCGTGGGCCAGAGCCTCGCCGGGCGGCACGGGCCGGTCGGCAGCTTCTTCACCGGCGTGCTGGCCGCCGTGGTCGCCGCGCCGTGCACCGCGCCGTTCATGGCCACCGCGCTCGGCTTCGCCTTCACCCAGCCGCCGGCGGTCGCGATGTCGGCGCTGCTGGCGCTCGGCGCCGGCCTCGCCGCGCCCTACCTGCTGCTGACCTGGGCACCGCCCGTGGCCCGACTGCTGCCGAAGCCGGGGCCGTGG
>CAZVLI010000781.1:0-2456 GCA_964627965.1 uncultured Rhodospirillales bacterium | reverse complement strand
ACGCGCGCCTCGGCCTCGATGAAGTCCGCGTAGATTCCGGGCAGCGCGCGCAGGTAGTTCACCTCACGCTGCTCGCGGGCCAGTGCGTCGGCGGCATCCTGCAACTGTTCCGGCGATGGTGGCGGCCGACGGTGCGGCGGCGGCGCCGTCGGCACCGCGCCGGCGATCAGCGCCACCAGCCCGGCGAGCAGAACACCCACCGCCAAGGTCAGGACCAGCTTGCCGCTCGCGATCGCCATCGCGTTTCCCGGTCAGATCACAGCCATTCCCAATATAGGGGCTCGCGGGCCGATCGGCCAAAGCACCACGCCGGCGCCGTCACTGGTGCACAGCGCCGGGCCGATGGGCTAGGTTGTCGCGTTCAACAATCACGGTGAGCGACGATGGACTTCGAAGCAGCGAAGGCGGCCGGTTTCGAGAATTTGCACGAGGTGGTGCGCCAGGCCCGGATCAACCTGAACGCCAATATCTGGGACTACCTGGTCGGCGGGACCGAGACCGAGACCACGCTGAAGCGCAACCGGATGGCGCTCGACACCGTGGCGTTCCGGCCGCGCGTGCTGAACGACGTCTCCGAGGTCAATCTGAGCTGCGAGTTCCTGGGCAAGCCGCTGGCGCTGCCGGTCTGCGCCGCGCCAGTCGGCTCGCTGGAGAGCTTCCACGAGGAGGGCGGCGCCGCGATGGTCAAGGGCTGCGCCGAGGCCGGCACGGCGATGATGCTGAGCTCGGTGTCGCAACCCGGCCTGGAAGCCGTCGCCGAGGCCGCGCCGGACGCACTGCGCATCTTCCAGCTCTACGTGCGCGGCGACACCGACTGGATCGACGACATCGCCCAGCGCGCCATCGCCACCAACTACACCGCCTTCTGCCTGACCGTGGACACCGCGCACTACAGCCGGCGCGAGCGCGATATCGACAAGCGTTTCGACAAGCGCTGGCGACGCGGCGACGAGTACATGGCCGCGACCCAGGCGGCGTTGAGCTGGACGGAGGTCGAGCGCTTCAAGGGCAAGCACGACATCCCGCTGATCCTGAAGGGCATCGCCACGGCGGAAGACGCCAGAATCGCCGTCGAGCACGGCGTCGAGGTGGTTTACGTCTCCAACCACGGCGGCCGGCAGCTCGACCACGGCCGCGGCGCCATGGACGTGCTGCCGGAGGTCGTCGACGCGGTCGGCGGGCGCGCCAAGATCATGGTCGACGGCAGCTTCCTGCGCGGCTCCGACATCGTGAAGGGCATCGCGGCCGGCGCCGACTGCATCGGCATCGGCCGCATGGCGGTGGCCGGCCTGGCCGGCGCCGGCGCCGCCGGCGTCGCGCGCGTCATGCACCTGCTGAAGAACGAGGCGTCGATCTGCTTCGGACTGCTGGGCGTGACCGGCTGGGACGAGCTGACCTCGGCGCACATCCATCGCGGCGCGCCGGCGGTAACCGACCCATCGGTGTGGAGCGCCTTCCCGCTGCTCGACTCGCCGCGCTGATCTCGGCATCGACACCGGCGGATTGACAGGGATTCGCCGGCTTCGGCATAAGGCGGGCCATGTTTCACCACCGCACCGCGCGCAAGACCATCGATCGCCTGATCGAGGTCCTGGAGGAGATGGCGACCCGGCGCCAGTTCGGCCCGGCCGGCGACGCGCCGGACGCCGACCAGGCACGCGCGCTGGCCGACAAGTTGCGCCAGGGCTTCGCCGCCAAGAAGTACGACATCGACGAGAACGAGGCGCGGCTGCTGGTCGCCTACCTGGACGCCTACAACCTGACCGCGCCGCCCGGCACCGAATGGGACAAGGGCGTCGACAAGTTGGCCCAGGACCTGCAGAAAGCTTTTGCTAAGTCCTTCTCCGGCACAGTGTATCCGCACGACCGGCCTGAGAAGGCTGCGGGGGAGTAGCTTAACTGGGAAAGCCCTGGCCCGTTCGCGGGGCAGCAGATTCAGGTTCGAATCCTGACTCCTCCACCAACGTCCCCGCTTGCCACGCTAATGAGACGCCCGCGACACCGGCCCATGTTGACGCCGGCCTGGCGGTTGCCGAGGATGCCGCGATCTGACGACCGGGATTGACGCGATGGTGAGTGAAGCCAAGCCACTGATCGATGACGACATCCGGCGCGCCTACGCCGAGGACGGGGCCGCCGTCGTGCGCGGGGTCGTCGATCCGGCGTGGCTGGAACGGTTGCGCGATGCCGTCGACCGCGACATCGCCGAGCCGGGGCCGTACGTCCATGGCTACACCCCGGCGGACGGCAACGGGCGGTTTCACGGCAACCTCCGTATCTGGGAGACGGATCGGGACTTCCGCGAGTACTGCCTGCATTCACCGCTGCCGGCGATGGCCGCCGACCTGCTCGGCGCCAAGCGCCTGAACCTGCGCTACGACCAGCTCTTTGGGAAGGAGCCGAGCACCTGCAACCCGACCCGCTAGCACAATGACCAGCGCCACTCTCCGACCCTC
>CAZVLI010000780.1:0-2456 GCA_964627965.1 uncultured Rhodospirillales bacterium | reverse complement strand
ACCGATCCGACCTATGCCGGCCTGATCAACCGCGTGCACCTGGCGGGCGGCGTACCGCGCTACGTGCCCCTCGGTTTCAACCCCGGCGGGGCATGGAAGCTGGACCGCGAGGCGCTGCGGGCGGCCATCGGGCCGAAGACCACGGCGATGCTGCTGATGAGCCCGTCGATGCCGACGGGCGGGATGCTCGATGCCGGCGATTGGGCGTTGGTCGCCGAACTGTGCCGCGACAACGACCTGCTAATGATCCTCGACAGTGCGATGGAGCGGCTGGTGTTCGACGGGCGCGAGGTGATCCATCCGGCCGGCCTGCCGGGGATGGCCGAGCGTACGATCACCGTCGGCTCGTCGGCCAAGGAACTGCGCATGATCGGTTGGCGTGTCGGCTGGACGGTCGCGCCGGTGAGCTTCATGCCGGACCTCGTGGCGGTGTCGCTGGCCAACGTCGTGGTACCGGTCGGCATCGGCCAGGACGCGGTGGCGACGGCGCTCGAGAACAGCGCCAACGACCTGCCGGCCTACGTGGCCGAGTTGCAGGCGCGGCGCGATACGGTGGTGGAACAGCTCGACGGCCTGCCGGTCGGCGTGCCGGCGGGCGGCTGGTCGGCGCTGCTGCGGGTCTCCGACTTCGACCTGGACGGCGCGGCGATGTCGGCCCGGCTGCTGGAGCACGGCGTCTGCGCCACCGGCATGGCGGGCTGGGGCGAGACGCACGGGCCGCAGTATATTCGTTTCGTCTACGCCAACGAGCCGGTCGACCGGCTGAAGCTGCTCGGCGCGCGGGTCCGCGCGGCACTGAACATCTGAGGAGGCTGCGATGGCCCGACCGTTACCCGAGTGGCGTGCGTCGCGGCCGTGGCTGGCCGACGTCACGGTGTGCGACAGCCTGCTGTCGTGGACCGGCGATCTGCTGCCGGCTGGCGCCGATCTCGCCGAGCAGCTCAAGCGCTATCACGACAGCGGTTTCGACCATGTCTCACTGACGCTGGCTGCCGGCGTAGCGCCGCCAGCGCGGGCCGTGGCGCGGTTCGGACATGTCAGCCGGGTGCTGGCGCCGCACGTCGACCGGGTCTGCCTGGCGCACGACCGCGCGGCCATCGAGGCGGCGCGGTCGGCGGGCAAGCTGGCGATCTCGTTCAACTTCCAGGCGGCGACGCCGTTCGATGGCGAGGCGGAACTGGTCGACGGATTCGTGGCGATGGGCGTCACGCGCGCGATCATCGCCTACAACAACGCCAACCTGTTCGGCGACGGTTGCCACGAGCCGCGCAACGGTGGGCTTACCGCGCAGGGCCGCGACCTGATCCGGCGCATGGACGCGGCCGGCATGCGCGTCGATGTCAGTCACTGCGGCGAACGCACCGCGCTGGACGTGCTGGAAGCCGACCTCACGCACACGCCGATCGTGTCGCACTCCAACGCGCGGGCGCTGTTCGACCATGAGCGCAACATCACCGACGACCTGATCCGTGCCGCCGGCGAACGCGGGTGCTACATCGGCGTGAACGGCGTCGGCTTCTTCCTGGGCGAGGCGGACGACGGCATTCCGCCGGCGATGGCGCGCCATGCCGCCTACATCGCCGGCATCGCGGGCGCCGACAAGGTCGGGCTCGGGCTCGACTTCATGTACCTGGAGGGCAGTGACTACGGCTTCTTCCACGCCGCGCGCGGGCGCTGGCCGCGCGGCTACCCGGACCCGCCGTGGAGCTTTGTCCAGCCGGAACAACTCGGGGCCATCGTTGCCGCGCTGGAGGCGGAAGGCTTCGAGCGCGCGCAGATGAAGGGGGTTCTCGGCGGCAACTATCTCCGCTATGTGCCTGGGGGAGAAAACTAGAGAAAGACCGGGAGCGCCGCGATGACCGACCCGCGCATGACGCTGACCGTCGCCGATGGCGTCGCCACCATGACGCTGGACGATGGCAAGGCGAACGCGTTCGACGCCGAGCTGCTCGACGGCATCCGCGAGGAGCTGCACCGGCTGGAACAGGACACATCGGTCAACGTGCTGGTGCTGCGTGGCCGGCCCGGGATGCTCGGCGGCGGCATGAACCTGAAGATCATCGCCGCCGGCGGCGAGGCGCGCGAACGCATGAGCATCGCGGGCGGCAAGACCCTGCAGGCGCTGCACGACACGCCGCTGCCGCTGGTGCTGGCCTGCACCGGACACGCGGTGGCCGGCGCGGCGATGCTGCTGCTGGTGGCCGATGCCCGTGTCGGGGTCGATGGCGACTTCCGGATCGGGCTGAACGAAGTCGCCGCCGGTATCCGGCTGGCGCCGCTGCCGATCGCGCTGGCCGAGGGCAAGCTGGCGAAGCCGCACCTGATGGCCGCGACGGCGGGCGGGCGGCTCTACTCGCCGACCGAAGCGGTCGAAGTCGGTTATCTCGACCGCATTGCGCCACCGGATGCCTACGATGCCGAGCTGGCCGACGAGGTCGCGCGCTGGCGCTCGTCCG
>CAZVLI010000779.1:0-2458 GCA_964627965.1 uncultured Rhodospirillales bacterium | reverse complement strand
CCCCGGCGGTCCAGACGGCGGCGTCTTCTATCGCGAGGTGCCGGCACGGAAGGGCTTCGAGAAAGGCGACCCGATCGGCAACTGGCCCAAGGGCCTGGAGCCCATCGACGGCGAGCTGGTGATCTCCAAGCAATATCCGTCGGCCTTCTTCGGCACCTCGCTCGCCGCCACCCTGACCTCGTTGAAAATCGATACGCTGATCCTCACCGGCCTGACCACGTCGGGCTGCGTGCGCGCCACCTGCGTCGATACCTGCTCGTCCGGTTTCGTGCCGATCGTCGTGCGCGAGGCCTGCGGCGATCGCGCCGAAGGCCCGCATGAGGCCAACCTGTTCGACATGAACGCCAAGTACGCCGACGTCGTCGGCGAGGGTGAGGCCATCGACTACCTGAAACGGCTGCACAACCGATGATCGAGCGCCGCTGCGAACGAACCGACGGCGACGTTCCCCTCGAGACACTGCGGACGGACGTCTCCACGTTGCTCGACACCCTGGCGACCGGCGCGGTGGGTATCGTGCCGCTGGACGTCGCCTATGCCGTACTGGCGGCGCGCGAGAGCGGCATCCGGCGCATCTTCGACGCCAAGCAGCGTAGCTACGACAAGCCCTCCGGCATGTTCGGCAACGCCGGCATGTGTCACGCGCTGCACATCATGGACGATGCCAAGCACGCCATGGTCGACGAGCTGATCGCGGAAGAGAAGATTCCCTTCTCGGTAGTGGCGCCGTTCCGCCGCGACCACGACATCCTCAAGCCGGTCGAGCCCTTCGTGCTGGAATCCTCGACCAAGGCCGGCACGCTCGACATGCTGCTGAACGCCGGGCAGATGCATGACGAGATCGCGCGCCAGGCGATGGAACGCGGGATGCCGGTCTTCGGCTCCTCGGCCAACACTTCGCTCGCCGGTTCCAAGTACAACCTGGCCGACATTGAGGCGCCGGTGCGCGAGGCGGCCAGCATCGCCTTCGACTATGGCACCTCGAAGTACGCCAACGAGCATGGTCGCTCGTCGACGATCATCGACTTCCGCGATTTCACCGTCGTCCGCGTCGGCGTCTGCTTCGACCAGTTGCGTGCGGCATTCCGCGACCGTTTCGACATCACCCTCAAGACCGCATCGGGAGAGCCCGCATGAGCGACGACGTCTACAAGGCCGTCGGCTTCGACGCCCACAAGATCGGCTTCGGCGAGCGGCCCGGCATCGCCGTGGTCGACTTCCAGCGCGGCTTCACCGAACCGGAGTTCCCGCTCGGCGGGCGGCCGATGGTCGTCCGTGCGGTCGAGAACACCGCGACCATGCTGGAGCAGGCGCGCAAGCTGAACATTCCGGTGGCGACCTGCTACACCAGCTATACCACCGGCCGCGACGCGCCGTACTGGAAGATCCCGGCGGTGACCGACACGTTCCACCACGGCGAGGCGGCGGTCGAGCTCGATCCGCGCATCTACCAGGAGGGCTACGACGCGGTCTATTGCAAGACCGGGCCGTCGATCTTCTTCCAGACCGCGATCACCCAGTTCTTCATCAAGGAGCGCGTGGACACGGTGATCGTCGCGGGCTGCAACACGTCGGGCTGCATCCGTGCCTCGGTGATCGATGCCTTCTCTTACGGCTTCCGCGTCATCGTGCCGGAGGATTGCGTCGGCGACGTCGACCAGGGCCCGCACAACGACAACCTGCGCGACGTCGGCCGCCGCTACGCCGATGTGGTGCCGCTGACCGACGTGCTCGACTATTTCGAGGATGTGCGGAAGCGCAATCGCTAGCTTGGCGACGAGACTATCGAGGCCATGGCGAGCCAGTTTGACAGGATACTTACCTTCGCCGACTACTGGGTCGGCAAGCGGCGAGCGGCCGAACTGCCGCGCCTGGCCGACCTGCTGCCGGAGGAGATGTTCCGCGCGCTCCCCAACCTCGTTGTCTGGGAAGTCGTGGATGATGGCGCCGACTATCTATGCACTTTGTGCGGCGAGGACCTGAACGACAACTATGGCTGGAACCCGAAAGGGCACCGGCTCAACGACATCATCCGCGACAATCGGTCCATTGCGGTTTTCAAGAGTAACTTTGATCGGGTGCGAGAGGTCGGCGACGCGATAACGGTGATCGATCGTTTCGAAGGCCATCGCGGCACGACGAAGAGGACCGTGGGCGTGGTCGCGCCGCTGAGCGACGGAGCTGGCGCTATTGCACACATCATTTGCTGCGCCATTTATGTCAGCAACGGTGAATCAGAAATCGCCCGCGGCCGGCTGATGGAAGCCTTGGCCGGGGCGTAGGAGGCATGTCGGGCTGATGCCCGGCGCACACTGTGCGGTGGTCGGCGGCAACGAGCTGGGAGTGTTGTGACTCATGAGTGAAGCCAAGGCTTTCGCGCGCGAGTACTTGCGCGGCATCTGGGCCGCGACCACGACGCCGTTCCGGGACGACCTGTCGCTGGACGAGGCCGGCTACG
>CAZVLI010000778.1:0-2459 GCA_964627965.1 uncultured Rhodospirillales bacterium | reverse complement strand
CTTCAGCAAAGTATTCACGAGTAGCAATGTCTGGTCCAGGAGCGCCTCGTCGTAGTGCGGGTTGCGCAGGAAACGCACGTCGAAAACCAGATCCGCCTCCCGTGGCAGGCCCATGCGGTACGAGAAGGACAGCACAGTGATGGTCATCCCCGGCTCACCCTTCAATTGAAAGTGATCGCCGAGCAGCCGGCGCAGGTCGTGGCCGGCAAGCTGCGAGGTGTCGATGCGCAGGTCGGCCTCGTCCAGGATCGGGCGCGACAGCTCGCGGTCGCGCAGGATGCCGTCCATCACCGGCCGGTCCTCGGCCAGCGGATGCCGCCGGCGGGTCTCGGTGAAGCGCCGACGCAGGGTCTCGGTATCGGCGTCGAGGTAGACCACGGTCAGCTCGACGTCGCCGCGCTCGCGCAGCCGGACGATGCGCTCGTGCATCGCCTGGGCGCCGAAGTCGCGGGTCCGAAAGTCGACCGAGACGGCGATGGCCTGCGGTTCCAGGCCGCTGGCCGGCGGCTCCAGCAGGCGGTCCATCAGTGCCAGCGGCAGGTTGTCCACCGCCTCGTAGCCGAGATCCTCGAGGATCTTCAGCGCCATGGTCTTGCCGGCGCCGGCCATGCCCGTGACCAGCAGCAGCCGGACCGACGGGGTCGCCTCGTTGTTCGCGTCGCCTGCCATCAGGTCTCGATCATGTCGTGGTCCAGCGCCCGCACCAGCAGCCGCAGCTTGGCCGGCGTGGAAGCCTCGAATGCCGCCAGGGTATGCAACGGCAGCGCGATCTCTTCAAGCGTCACGGTGGCCGGCGCCGGCATGCGCGCCGGCGTCTTCTGCACCAGGTCGCACACCAGGCCGACACGCGCGCGGTTCACGTGGTTGAGGTTGACGACGCCCACGCCGCGCACCTCCAGCTTGCCGGCGAGCGTCTCCGGCGGCGCGGCGTAGAGCCGGCCCTGGCGCACCGAGAGCTCGACATAGTCGTCGGCGACCAGCCGTGCGCCCTGGTCGATCAGGCGCAACGCCAGGTCGGATTTGCCGCTGCCCGACGGGCCGCGCAGCAGCACCGCGAAGGTGCCGATCTCAACGCAGGAGGCATGTACCCGTTGCATGGCCGCGAGCGTGCGCCCGCCGCTCGGCAAGGTCAACGGTCAGGCAACCTCGGCTGCGTCGACCGCCAGCCGCTCCGCCGGCAGTCGCACCCGCACCGTGGTGCCCTGGCCCTCCGCGCTCTCGATGGCCAGGGTGCCGCCGTGCAACTCGACCAGCCCTTTCGAGAGCGGCAGGCCAAGGCCGGCGCCTTCATGCTTGCGGTCCAGGCCGCCGTCGACCTGGCGGAACGGTTGCAGCACTTCGTCGAGCTTGTTCGCCGGAATGCCGATACCGGTATCCGCGATTTCAATCGCCAGCCCGGCGTCGTCGACGCTCGTGTGCAGGCTCACGCGCCCCTCCGGCGGCGTGAACTTGATCGCATTGGACAGAAGGTTGACCAGCACCTGGCGCAGCTTGGTCGCGTCGGCCAGCAGCACCACATCGCCTTCGTCGACCTCGGCCGTCACCTCGACGCCGGCGCGGTCGGCGCGCGGCTGCACCAGCCGGGTGCTGTCGGTCGCGACGTGGTGCAGATCGATCCACTCCTCGCTCAGCTCCAGCCGACCGGCCTCGAAGCGGGCCATGTCGAGCACGTCGTTGATCACCGCCAAGAGATGATGGCCGCTGGCATGGATGTCGTTGGCGTACTCCGCGTAGCGCTGGTCCCCCACCGGGCCGAAGACACCGCCGATCATCAGCTCGGAGAAGCCGATGATCGCGTTCAACGGCGTGCGCAGTTCATGGCTCATATTCGCCAGAAACTGCGACTTCGACTGGCTGGCGCGTTCCAGCTCGCGTCGCGCCCGTTCCAGCGCCCGGGTCCGCGCCGTCATCTCCGCATTGGTGAGCTGCAACAGCGCCAGACCGCTGCCGAGGCCGAGATAGAGCCCCTGCTCGGTGACGATGAAGCCCTTCAGCAGCGCGCTTGGCTTGTCCTCCACCACCGACGTATTCAGCCCGTCGATGGGCTGGTGCACGTCGACAATCAACGGATCGGGGTCCATCAACGTGGTGATCGGCTTCCGGCCGTAGAGCGCGAAGCCGTACTGCTGCGACATGTGGGTCAGCATCTCGTGCCGGTTGACCAGCCCGACCGGGCGGCCATCGCGGATCACCGGGATCGAGATCAGTTCCGGATCGGCGATGAACCGCTCGTTCACCGTGCCGCAATCGACCGCCTCGATTGCCGGTCCGACGGTTCTGACGAAATCGCGCAAGCGCATCGTTCGGTGCCGCGTTCTGTCTGTTCCCCAAGAGCGGCGCAAGTGTCGGCAGCGAACGGCTAAGCAACGGTTAATGCTAAAGTGACGTCCAGGCTAAATTTATATGACAATACAAAGACATAAGCGTTACAGAGTCCGCCGTATCATCCTCGGCGCCGC